>NZ_AJFC01000136.1:0-16605 GCF_000256505.1 Rhodococcus sp. P14
GTACACCGGCGGTGGGGGCCGATACCGGCCCGCTCCGCCGTAACGGGGCGCGGCCACGGCGCTCCGGAGCCTGCGCAACCGACCGGTCCGGGGGCGGTCGAGTTGCCGGGCCAGGTGGTGCAGCGCCCCGGCCGTCCCGGTCGTCAGCGGCAGCCCGTGCCCGGGGGCGAGCATCTGCGGCTGCAGCGCCGCCAGGGCAGCGACGGACCGCACTGCCGCCGGCCGGCTCCAGGTGGTGTACCGGGGTGGCCCGGCCAGCCGCTGCCGGCCCGTCAGCACCCCGGTGACCGAGTTCAGGTCCACGGTCACGGTGGCGTCCCCGGTGATCAGCACGCCGTCGCTGCGCCGCAGGTAGGCCACGTGCCCAGGGGTGTGCCCGGGGGTGTGCACCCATTGCCAGTCCGGCAGCCCCGGCACCGCGCCGCCCGGCTCCAGCGGGCGCACGACGTCGGTGATGTCGCCTGCGTGCTCGATCCGTGCCCGAGTTCGCCGGGGCAGCAGTCGCATCAGTGGGGCCACCACCCACCGGTCCAGCGGCATCGTGAACTCCGGCAGGTAGCGGCCCGCCGCCATCGGCAGCTCGGCGGGGTGCACGTACACCGGCACCCGCCAGGTCCGGGCCAGCGCCCCGGCCGCCCCGCAGTGGTCCGGATGGATGTGGGTCAGCACGATCGCCGCCGGTTTCGTGCCCCGGCCGAACAACGACTCTGCTGCCGCGGTGACGATCTCGGCGCTGCCGGACCAGGCCGCGTCCACCAGCACCCACCTCGCTGCCGACCCGAGCAGGTAGACGTTGGGGGCGGCGGCAGTCCGCCCGGCCCGGAGGAGGTGGACGCCGGGGGCGATCCGGTGCGGTCCGGTGCGAGAGGTCATCGGGTACTCCTGCGGTGGTGATCGTCAGGCAGGCGGAGCCGGGTGGCGTGCTGCCACGCCGCGAGCCGGTCGCGAGCCCAGGCGGCCCGCAGTGCCAGGATCGCCCCGCCGAAGGATGGGCGATCCGAACCCCTCTCCGGTTCTCTGTCCGGCAGCGCAGTGAACCGATCTCCGGTCAGTGTATTCAGCCCTGCTCGACTTCGATCCACGTCGTCCGGCGCATGCCTGCGACGCGGGGCCACGTTCCGCGTTGACCGCGCGCCTCCGGGAGGTTGTGCCGATGCCCGCTCCGCGCGACCATCGTTCGATGACCGGCCATGTCGAGGTCCGGGCGTACGCCGAGTTGAACGACTTCGTCGCGCCCGAGTCGCGGGGCGTCACGGTGCGACGGCCGTTCCGGAGCCACCAGACGGTCAAGGACGTCGTCGAGGCGATGGGCATCCCGCACACGGAGATCGATCTGATCGTGGTCGACGGGGAGCCGGTGGACTTCGCGTACCGCCCGCGGCCGGGTGCCCGCATCGCGGTCTATCCGTTGTTCGAGGCGCTCGACATCGAACCGATCACCCGGCTGCGCCCGGTTCCGCTGCGGGAGCCCCGGTTCGTGGTCGACGTGAACCTGGGCCGGCTCGCACGCCTGCTCCGGCTGCTCGGGTTCGACGTGATCTGGACGTCGGACATGGACGACGCGGAACTGGCGCGGATCGGGAGTGCCCATCAGCGGATCCTGCTGACCCGCGACCGGGGACTGCTCGAGCGCCGGGAGATCACCCACGGGCTGTTCGTGCACGCCGACCGTCCGCTCGAACAGATCGTCGAGGTCGTGCGCCGGCTCGATCTCGGGGCACGGTTCGCTCCGTTCACCCGATGCCTGCGCTGCAACGGCAGGCTCGTCGCCGTGTCCAAGGAGGAGGTGCTCGATCAGCTCGAGCCGCTCACCCGCCGCTTCTACGACGAATTCTCCCGCTGCACGGACTGCGGCCGGATCTACTGGGCGGGCTCGCACCACCGGAATCTGGTCGCCCTCGTGCGGGAGATCGATGCGGAGCTCTGACGCGCTCAGACGCGCAGACCGACCTCGACGATCGCCTGGGCGACGGCGCGCACCGGCGCCTGACGGCGGCGCGCGTAGGAGCGGATCAGCTCGAATGCCGCAGCCGGGGTGACGCCGCGGGCCTGCGCGGTGATGCCCTTGGCCTGCTCGACGACGATGCGGGTGTCGAGCGCGGTCTGCAGCTGCGCCGAGAGTTGTTCCTGCTGGCGCATCTTGTCGGAGTTGACGATGTAGCCGGTGGCCATGTCGGCGAACACCTGCGCGGCGGCGAGCTCGTCGTCGGCCCATTCCCGGGGTTCGCGGCAGTAGAGGTCCAGGGCGCCGACCTTGACCTCGCCGAGTTGCATCGGGACACCGGCGACGGCGGCGATCCCGAGCCGCCGCGCCTCGGCGGCGAATTCCGGCCACAGGTCGTCGCGGCCGCGGACATCGGCGACGGCGATGGTCTCGCCGTGGGTGAAGGCGTGCGCGCACGGTCCGGCGTCGAATCGTTCCTGGCACCGCTCCATCGCGTCGACCTGTTCGCCGGCGGCGGTGACGAACCGGAGCCGGCCGTCGACGTGCAGAGTCACTCCCGCTCCTGTCAGTTCGAGCACGGAGGTCACCTTGCCCACGACTGCGTCGAGAGCGGCGTCGACCTCGTACGGGGTCAGCAGGCGCTGCGCGAACTTCGACAGCGCAGCGACGAACTCCTCGTGCCGGTAGGCCATCACCACCCCCTGGGCCGCGCGGACGTATCCCGATTCTTCCGTACTGCAAGTGTTCCCCGGAACGCCGAGATGATGCCGCGAAAGTCCGGATCCGGACCGCTCCACGGCCCCGGGTGGCGCCGAGCGGCCGGATCCCTAGGATTCGATCACGCGATCCGGGCGCCGCGGGCGCGAGCAAGGAGGCTGTGCGATGAACGAGGAAGCCGGCCCTCGGGACGTCCCCGACACCGAGGCGAGAGCCGAGTTCCGGTCCAGCTACCGCCACGGCTTCCTGCGGGTCGCGGCCTGCGCGACGCCGACGGCGATCGTCGACCCGGCGGCCAACGCGGCGACGGTGCTGCGGGCCGCACGGGTCTGCCACGACGACGGGGTCGGGCTCGCGGTGTTTCCCGAGCTGACGCTGACCGGGTACTCGATCGAGGACCTGTCGATGCAGGACACGGTGCTGGAGGCGGCCGAGCGGGCACTGGCGGAGGTCGTCGCCGGCTCGGCGGGCCTCCTGCCCGTCCTGCTGGTGGGGCTGCCGTTGCGGCCCCGGCACCGGATCTACAACGTGGTGGCGGTCGTGCACCGCGGGCGGATCCTGGGGGTCGCACCCAAGTCGTATCTGCCGACGTATCGGGAGTTCTACGAGCGCCGGCAGCTCGCACCGGGCGACGACGTGCGCGGCACGGTTCGCCTCGCCGGTCACGAGGTTCCGTTCGGTCCCGACCTGCTGTTCGAGGCCACGGATGTTCCCGGTCTGGTGCTGCACGTGGAGATCTGCGAGGACATGTGGGTGCCGATCCCACCCAGCGCGGAGGCCGCTCTGGCCGGCGCCACGGTGCTGGCGAACCTGTCGGGCAGTCCGATCACCGTCGGCCGCGCCGAGGACCGGCATCTGCTGGCTCGTTCGGCGTCGTCGCGGTGCCTGGCCGCCTACGTGTACTGCGCGGCGGGAGCGGGGGAGTCCACCACCGATTTGTCCTGGGACGGGCAGGCAATGGTGTACGAGAACGGGATGCTGCTCGCCGAGACCGAGCGGTTCCCGCGCGGCGAACAGCACGCGGTGGCCGACGTCGACCTCGAGCTGCTGCGCAACGAGCGCACCCGCATGGGCACCTTCGACGACAACCGGCGTCGTCACGCCGCCCGTCTCGACGCGTTCCGCCGCATCACGTTCACCCTCGCACCCCCGCTCACCGACATCGGCCTGCGACGCCGGGTCGAGCGCTACCCCTTCGTGCCCGCCGACCCGGCCCGCCTCGAGCACGACTGTTACGAGGCCTACAACATCCAGGTCGCGGGGCTCGAACAGCGCCTGCGTGCGCTGAGTGGTCCGACGGCGGGCGGGCCGAAGGTCGTCATCGGGGTGTCGGGCGGACTCGATTCCACCCACGCGCTCATCGTGGCGGTCAAGGCGATGGACCGGCTCGGCCGTCCGCGTGAGGACGTGCTCGCCTTCACCCTCCCGGGGTTCGCGACGAGCGACCGGACCCGGGAGAACGCCCGCCGGCTGTGCCGCGCGCTCGGGGTGACGCTCGAGGAAATCGACATCACCCGTGCCGCCCGCGTGATGCTCGAGGACCTGGGTCACCCGTTCGCGCGCGGGGAGCGGGTCTACGACATCACGTTCGAGAACATCCAGGCCGGGCTGCGCACCGACTACCTGTTCCGGGCCGCGAACCAGCGCGGTGGGCTGGTGCTCGGGACGGGGGACCTGTCGGAGATCGCACTGGGCTGGTCGACGTACGGCGTCGGGGACCAGATGTCGCACTACAACGTCAACGCCGGGGTGCCGAAGACGTTGATCCAGCATCTGATCCGCTGGGTCGTCTCGTCCGGGCAGTTCCACGCCGAGGTCGGCACCGTTCTCGAGGCCGTCCTGGGTACCGAGATCAGTCCCGAGCTGGTCCCGGTCGGGGAGGGGGAGACACCGCAGAGCACCCAGGCCGCGATCGGTCCGTACGACCTGCACGACTTCTTCCTGTTCCAGGTGCTGCGCTTCGGGTTCCGGCCGTCGAAGATCGCCTACCTGGCGTGGCAGGCCTGGCACGAGACCGGTGCCGGGGACTGGCCGGCCGGCCATCCCGAGCATGCCCGCCGCGCGTACGACCTGCCCGAGATCCGGCGGTGGCTGGGCGTGTTCGTCCAGCGGTTCTTCGCCTTCAGTCAGTTCAAGCGGTCCGCGATGCCGAACGGTCCGAAAGTGGCTGCCGGTGGCTCGCTCTCACCGCGCGGGGACTGGCGCGCGCCCTCGGATGCGTCCGCGCGCATCTGGCTCGACGAACTCGAGCGGGAGGTGCCGCGCGACCGGGACTGCTCAGGTGCCGAGGAGATCGGTCAGCGGTGAGTCGGCTCGCCGGCCGCGCAGCGCCGCCGAGACACCGTCGAGGATGTGCTCGAGGACGGCCCCCGACGTGGCGAAGTTGATGCGCACGAACGCTTCTGCCGAACGTCCGAAGGGTCGGCCGCCGTCGACCAGCACCCGGCCGAGGTCCCGGATCCGGCGGACCGGATCGTCGACGGCCAGAGCCGAGACATCGACCCAGCTGAGGTAGGTGCCCTCCGGCCGATGGTGGCGGGCTTCCGGCAGGTGCTCGCGCAGGACCGTGTCGACCCGCCGGCGGTTGCGGTCGAGCACGCGGAGCAGGGCCTCCTGCCAGTCCTGGCCGTGTCGCCATGCGGCCAGGGTGCCGAGCACGGCAGGGGTCGAGACGGTGCCGTACAGGTCGGGCGGTTCTCGGTCCCGCACGGCAAGCAACTGCTTCGACCCGTAGTGCGCGACGGCACAGCGCAGGCCGGCGATGTTGAATGCCTTGCCGGCCGAGGTGAGGGTGATCGTCCGCGCCGCCGCGTCCGCACCGATCGACGCGAACGGGATGTGCCGGTGGGGCGCGTAGATCAGCTCCGCATGGATCTCGTCGCTGACGACGAGCAGGTCGAACTCGGCGGCAAGTTCGGCGATGCGGGTGAGTTCGGGACGGGTGTGGACCCGTCCCGTCGGGTTGTGCGGGTCGACCAGGACGAGCACTTTCGGGCGTTCGGCGACGAGCGAGACCCGGAGCGCGTCGAAGTCGAGCCGCCACCCCTCCGGGGTGTCGACGAACGGGAATTCGACGGTCCTGCGGCCCATGGTCGCGATCGTGGCCAGGAAGGGCGGGTAGTTCGGGGTCTGGATGACGACACCGTCGCCGCGCTCGGTGTGCACATGCAGGATCAGCTGCAGCGCCTGGATGAGATCGGTCTGCTCCCGCACGTCGGCGGGGGCGATCGTCCATCCGTAGCGGGACTGCATCCGCCGGGCGAACTCCGCGCGCAGCGGGGTGCCGCCGGCCCAGTCGGGGTAGCCGAGCTCTCCCGACCGGGCCGCGTCGCACAGCGCGTCCCGGATCGCGGGGGCGATCGGGAAGTCCATGTCGGCGACCCAGGCCGGCAGGGCGCCCGCGCGGACGGCACGTGCCCACTTGACGCCGGTGCGACGGACGAGATCACCGATCTCGAGGTCGTCGAATCCGGGTTGCCGGGCTTCCGGCGCGGGTGACGCTCCGGTCAACGGGGATCCCCGGGTCGAGGTCGTCTCCGGTGCGGCGATCCGCATCCGGTCGGCGTCGTTCCTCGTCGGGTGGCCGAACGGTCCATGCAGTGAGTGTGCCCGCGGCGCGGATCGGGCGGAGGCGAACCCGAAATCCGACCCGGGGCCGATGCTCCGTCACCCTGCTGTGGGAGACGGCGACCCGGGTGCCTTCGAGTCGGCCGGTCGGTCAGTCACGGCGCAGGGTGCGGCCGTCGGGCAGGGTGCGGCCGCTCAGCAGTGCCACCAGGCGGCCGCTGTCGGTCCGCACCACCTCGCCGCTGCCCCAGCTCCAGTCGGCGTCGTCGGCTTCGAGCCGGACCTCGGTCAGGTCGACCCCGAACACTGCGCCGTTCGCGGCGGTGAGCTGGTCGAGGACGGCTACCACGGCCTCGGCCGGGGCAACCGTCGGCCGCTCGAGCGCGACCGTGACGTCGAGGGAGTGGATCACTGCATGGCTGAGCGCGCCGGCCGCGCCGCCACCCGGCGGCTGCCACGCGTGCAGCAGCGGCGACCGGAGATGGGCCAGGTGTTCGGAGACCGGAAGGAACGCGTCGCGGGCGGCCACGGTGTCGGACAGCACGGTGAAGTCGCCGCCCGCCGCCGCCATCTCGGCTCCGAACTGTTCGGGTGTGAGCCGCGCCGGCATCGTTGCGTGCGCGACCACGTGGCGCACCTGCCATTTCTCGCAGAGCGAGGGCGCGTCCCAGGTCTCCGCGGGGACGGAGGCGAGCAGGTCGGCCAGGCCGTCGTAGGTCGGCGCGACCCCGGATTGCAGGTTCACAGCAGGTCCCTTTCACGCGGTGGGCAAGGTGATCCTCGAGCTCGCAACGCGAGACGAGGAAGCCGGCGCGGGGCTCGGACGAGCGCCTCGGCGGGCGCGTGTCATCGATATTCCGAACCTTCCGCAGTCGAAGCACCCGCGCCGGCGATGACGGTGATGCGAGAGTTGAGACTCCGCGGACGGGACGAACTCATCGGGGGACGGTGGAGCCGCGGCCACGGCTCCTGCCCGACTGTCGTGTACCGAGACGACCGGTGGGTATTCGACAGGGACGGATCGCCGGCCCCGGCGCGGCGCCCGACACCGACCACGGGAGGAAACGAACAGTGACCGACTTCGGCTACACCATGCTCTGCGAACAGTCCCGGCCCGACCACCTCGTCCGCGACGTGCAGATGGCGGAGCAGGCCGGCTTCGATTTCTCGGTGATCAGCGACCACTACAACCCGTGGCTGGAGGAACAGGGACATTCCGGATACGCGTGGTCCGTCCTCGGTGCCGCGGCGCAGGCCACCGAGCGGATCCCGCTCATGACCTACGTGACGTGCCCGATCCTGCGGTACCACCCGGCGGTGGTGGCGCAGAAGGCGGCGACGATGCAGATCCTGTCCGGGGGCCGCTTCCGCCTCGGGCTGGGTGCGGGGGAGAACCTCAACGAGCACGTCGTCGGCAAGGGCTGGCCCGCCGTCGGCACCCGGCACGAGATGCTGGCCGAGGCCGTGGAGATCATCTCGGCACTGTTCGACGGGGGGAACGTGAACTTCCGCGGCGACTACTTCGACGTCGAGTCCGCGCACCTGTACGACCTGCCCGAGGACAGGGTGCCGATCGGGATCGCCGTCTCCGGTCCGCGGTCGTGCTCCCTCGCCGGGGAGAAGGCCGACCTCATGGTCGCCACCGAACCCGAGCCGGACCTGACCCGGATGTTCGACGAAGCGGGGGGAGCGGGCAAACCACGAGTCGGGCAGATCGCCGTCTCCTACGACACCGACCGCGACGCGGCTGTGCGACGGGCACACGAGCAGTTCCGCTGGTTCGGCCTCGGCTGGAAGGTCAACCCGGATCTGCCCGCGCCGTCCTCGTTCGCGGCCGCGACCCAGTTCGTGACGCCCGAACAGGTCGGGGCGCAACTTCCGTGCGGCGACGACATCGACGAGTACGTCGACAAGATCCGGCCGTTCGTCGAGGCGGGGTTCACCGAGGTCGCCCTCGTCCAGATCGGCGGTGACCGGCAGGAACCGTTCATCCGGTGGGCCGAACAGGAGTTGCTGCCGGCGCTGCGCAGTCTGCTGCCGGGCTCGTGAAACGCGGGAGCCGCGCGCCGCGATGGTCTCGGTAGAAGTCAGTTCTCACTGACGCCGCAGGCCTCGTCAGCGGTGTGCTCCGGCAGGCGCAAACCGACGGTCGTCCGGCGTCGAAGGGTGTCGAGATGTACGTCGAACCGCGCGTGGCCGGACTGCGTCAGTGGCGCACCGAGCGTCTCGAGGATTTCGTGGCCGAGCTCGAACGCACGACCGACCCTGCCCTGCCGTGTTCCGCCCGCGACGTCGCGCGTACCGAGCTGGCGTCGCGCCGGGAGGGCGGAACGGTGGACTGGGTGTGCCGGGTCAGGACCCGGCCCGGGTCCGGCGGTCGTTCCTCGCTGCTGACCCTGGCGCTGCCCATCAGGCTGTCGGAACCGGAGGTGCGCCACGCGGCCCTGGCCCGTGCCCGCGAACTGTTCGGGTCCGACGTCGTCGTCGACAGCGTGCAGTTCGGCAACTGAGGAAGTTCGCCGGAACGGTCAGGGACCGAGCCGCACCGCCGAGATCACGCCGGAGACGGTGGCGGCGGTACCGACCGCGACGAAGCCGGTGACCATGGTGGCGACGGCCCCCGCGGAGACCACGGTGCCGAGCACGCTACCCAGCCGCGGACGCAGGCCGGGCGTCGTGCGGGCCGGGGCCGGGTCGTCGAGGCGTATCGGGTGGGGCGCCGTCGCGGGCGGCAGAGCGAAGAGAGGATCGGTTCGGTGGGCGAAGTTCTCGGACATCAGTGTCTCCCCGTCCGTCGTTGACACTTTGTGCGTCCAGTGTCGCGGCGGGGGGTCTCCGGCAGATGGCCGCATTTTGAACTCTGGGTTTCGTGGAGCAGGCATGCACGCGCCCGGACGCCGGCCACCGCCCCCTGCGCGGTGACCGGCCGCCGGTCCGCATCCCCACTCGGCGTTCCGGCGCGATCCCCTCCGAGGAGGGGCCGGGAGCGACGGCTCCGGCTGCACGAGAGTGCGGCCTGTCCGACAGCCTCCCTCGTGTGCAACGCATCGGAGCCTGCCGCGGTGCCGGAGTGAGGGCCTGCGAACGGGGTGAAACCGGGGGTGAATTTCGAGCACCCGGCTCGGACGAGAGGACGGCGCCTCGGACGCCGTCCCGGGGACCCGGGCATTCGGGACCGGCCCTGCGATCCGTGCCGATCCTCGACATGCATAATGACCGCAGCGTTGCTGACGCCCATGCAGGGAAAGTCCGGTCCGAGTCCGGCGCTGACCCGCAACGGTAGACCGTCCACCCGACGGTGAGCCCGATCGCCTGCATGGACGTGCGCGACTCCGGTATTTCGTCGTGGTCTACGAGATGGAGTCCAGCAGGGTAGTCGGTGACCTCTGTCCGGGGCCGCTGCCGTGCCGGAGTCTGCCTCGTGCCACCTGAGCAGAGCACGAGGTCCCATGCCCGTCGACTTCCGCCGTCCCGCCCGCGATGCCGCGGCGGCTCTCGCCGTCCTCACCGTCGCCATCGCGGCCCTGACGGGCTGTTCGCGTGGTGCTGACACCGGCGCCGGCCCGTCCGCCGCGGCCTTCGACGAACCGGTCTCGATCACCAATTGCGGTCGCACCGCCACCTACGACGCGCCTCCGCAGCGGATCGTGTCGATGAACGACCACGTCACCGAAACCCTGATCCAGATGGGTGTGGGGGACCGCATCGTCGGCATGGGGTACGGCGAGAAGGACGACCCGCTCCCCGAGACGGCCGAGCAGTTCCGGGCGATCCCGTCGCTAGCCGCCGAGTACCCGACGTACGAGCAGATCCGCGACCTCGAACCGGACCTGGTCGTCGGCGGGATGCGCAGCGCATTCGACGACAAGACCGGCCGGGGTCGGGACGCGCTCGAGCAGGCGGGTATCCACACGTTCCTGTTCTCCGAGTACTGCGGTGCCGGGTTCTCCGATATCGCCTTGCTGGAGAACGACTTCGCCCAGCTCGGCGCTCTGCTCGGTGCCGAGGAGCAGGCCGCGGAACTGACCGAGTCGATCACCACCGAACTCGACGCGGTACGTGCCCGGCTGGAGCAGGCCGGCGTCGCACCCGTGCGCACCTTCTTCTACGACTCCGGCGAAGCCGAGCCGCTCTCGGTCGGTGGCGTGGGCATCGGCAACCTCATCGCCGACTACGCCGGCGCCGACAACATCACCGCCGAAGGCCCGAAGCCGTACTTCACCACCGGCTGGGAGATCGTCGGTGAGCGTGCGCCCGAGGCGATCGTCGTACTCGACTACGGCGCGACCAGCGCTCAGGACAAGATCGCCTATCTGAAGAACCAGCCGATCGTGGCCACCACGCCCGCCGTGCGTAACGACCGTTTCGTCGTCGTGCCGCTCGACGACTTCTTCGAGAGTTCGCGCATGGTCGACTCGGTCGCGACGATCGCCCGCGGACTGCACCCGGCCGCGTTCCCGGACGCGCAATGACCTCCGCCGGCACCCTGACCGGCCCCTCGTCGCCGCACGCGCCGGCCCCGGCGGTCCGGGAGAGTGCCGGGGGCGCGCCACATCGTTCACTGTGGCTGATCCTGCCGCCGCTGCTCGCCGCGCTCGTGCTGGCGCTGGCGGGCGCCGTGTCGCTGGGCACGGTGAACATCCCCTTCGGCGACGTGTGGGCGATCGTCGTGCACCGCCTCGCACCGGGAACCTTCACGCCGTGGTGGACCGCGGCGCGGGAAGCGATCGTCGTCGACTCCCGCCTGCCCCGAGCGTTGACGGCCGCCGTCGTCGGTGCCGCGCTCGCGATCGCCGGCGTGGTGGCGCAGGCGGTGACCCGCAATCCGCTCGCAGATCCCTACCTGCTGGGCGTGTCCTCCGGTGCCGGGTTCGGGGTGGTGCTGGTGACGGTCCTGGGTGTCGGTGGCGGCGCACTCGGTGCCTTCACCCTGCCGTTCGCGGCCTTCCTGGGAGCCCTGGTCCCGCTGGCCGGTGCGGTCGCGGTCAGTGTGCGCGCCCACGCCGTCACCGCGATCGTCCTCGTCGGCGTGGCGATGTCGATGGTGTTCTCCGCGGCGACCACCTTCACCCTGCTGGTCCTCGGCGACGACCATCAGCTTGGCACCGTGATGCGCTGGCTGGCAGGAGGATTCGGGGATGCGACCTGGTCGATGCTGACCGTGCCCGCACTGGTCCTGCTCGTCGTCGGCGGCGGCGTCCTGCTGTGCGGCCGCCAGCTGAACCTGCTGCTCGTCGGCGACGACGGGGCGACCGCGCTGGGACTGGACGTGCGGCGGTTCCGCATCCTGATCCTGCTCGCGGTCTCGCTGCTCACCGCCGCGGCAGTGGCGGTCTCGGGGACCGTCGGCTTCATCGGACTGCTGATCCCGCACGTCGCCGGTCACCTCGTCGGCCGCAACAGCGTCCGGTCGATACCCGTGGCGGCGGTGGCCGGGGCGCTCGCGCTGGTCCTGGCCGACGTCGTCGCCCGCTCGGTCAGCAGCTCGACCGAACTGCCGGTGGGGGTCGTCACCGGACTGCTCGGGGCACCGGCCTTCCTCGTCATGCTGTGGCGCAGCTACGGGCGGGAGTGGTGACCTGCCTGCGCGCCACCGGGGTCCGTGCCCGGCTGGGCGAACGCATCGTTCTCGACGGGGTGGACCTCGACGTGGCGGCGGGCCGGGTACTCGCCCTCGTCGGACCCAACGGCAGCGGCAAGACGACCCTGCTGCGCGCCTGTTACCGCGCGGTGCCGGTCGGGGCCGGCACGATCACCGTCGACGACCGGGACGTCACCGACGTCACGCGCCGCTCCCTCGCCCGCCTCGTCGGGGTCGGCGTCCAGGAACCGGTCGCGCTCGGCGGGACGACCGTCCGCGAATCGGTGCAGCTCGGGCGCACCGCCCGCCGCGGCTGGCTCGAGCCGTTCGGCGACGACGACCGGGCGGTCGTCGAGGACGTGCTCGGCCGGCTCGGGCTGCTGCACCTCGCCGACCGCGACGTACTCGCCCTGTCCGGGGGAGAGCGCCAACGCGTCTCCATCGCCCGGGCCCTGGCCCAGCAACCCCGGGTGCTGCTGCTCGACGAGCCGACCAATCACCTGGACCTGCGTCACCAGCTGGCCGTGCTGGAGCTACTGCGCAGCCTCGCCTCGGACGGGCTCGCCGTCCTGGTGACGCTGCACGACCTGCGGCTGGCGACCGAATACTGCGACCGCATGGCGGTGCTGGACCACGGGTCGGTGGTCGCCGAAGGAACTCCGGAGGACGTGCTGCGACCCGCACTGCTCGCGGAGGTCTTCGGTGTCCGCGGCCGGGTGGGTGTGGACCGCGACGGCCGGCGCACCCTCGACGTCCGGGGGCCGGCCGATGCCTGACAGCCACCCCGACGCCGTGGCGCGTGCCTACGCCGCGTCCCGGGCGCTGCTCGGCGACTTCGCGCACACCGTCGACCTCGGGCCCGTCGTCGTTCCGGGTGCGGTCACGACCGATCCGCACTGGCTGGCCGAACGGGTCCGCGACACCGGGCGCAGATGGAACTGCCCCGACCCCCGGGTCGCCGGCACGCTCTGGTGGTACTCGGCCAGTTCGACACTCGTGGCCGGACCCGTCGCGATGCTCCTGGCCACCGGCAGCGCCCCCGACCCCGACCCGGCCCGGTGGCGCTGCACGCTGCGGCCGGACGGCTACCTCGGCGCGGTACGGTCCTCGCACCTGCTGACCGGGGCCGAGGCCTTCGCGCGTGCTCTCGGGCCGGCGCTGTCGGCGATCGTCTCGCCGCTGGCGGGGGTGTCGGGTGCCTCGGAGCGGGCGCTGTGGGCCGTCGCGTCCGACTCGATCGCCAATCGCGCTCTCGACGCCGGGCGTGCCGCCCACCGCGCCGGGGACGGATGCGCCCTTGCCGCCGTGCTGTCCGTACCGCCGCTGATGCCACCGCGTTTCGTCGACGTGGGGCCGACCGGGACCGTGACGGCGGCGCCAGGCTCGCCGGAATCGGGACGGCGTTTCGTGCGACGCAGCTCCTGCTGCCTGATCTATTGCGCGACCGACAGCGACAAGTGCACGAGCTGTCCGCGCCGGGCACCGGCCGACCGCGACGCGGCGTTGCGGCGGTACGTCGCCGCACGGACGTGAGGCGGATCAGGTCGTCGCGAGCGCGATCAGCGCGATCAGCGCCGGCGCGCACTGCGCCGCGGCACCCACGAGCCCGGCACCGCGGGGCCGGCTCATGGCCAGACGGTCCGAGACGAACAGGGCGATCCCGGCGAGGAACATGAACGAACATGTGTAGAGCACGAGTGCGCGTCCGACCGTGTCCTCGCCGGCCCGCCACAGGGCCACCCCCATCAGCGCGCCGGCGCCGAGAAACAGGTTGTAGATGCCGACGTTGAACGCCCACATCCGCACCGCCGCGACGTCGCCGGAGGGAATGCGGAACACGTCCTCGTGGACCGACGGCCGCCGGAACAGCAGCGTCTCCCACACGAACGCGAGCAGGTGCACGGCCGCGGCCGCCGACGCGGCGATCTGGGCGAGGGTGATCATGGTGCACCCCCCTCCGCCGTGAGCGCGACCCCGTACCTCTCGGTGACCGCTCGGAGAGCGCGGGCGGACTCGTCCGGCGCCTGCGCGGGGTCGAGGCCGTCGAGTGCGCCGAAGAAGCCGCTCATCGACGTCCCGGCCGCGATCAGCAGGAAGGTCGCGGTGCCGGTCAGGACGGTGAAGGAGTTCATCGTTCCCGGCGCGACCGTGATCGTGTCCCCGCCCGCGAGTTCGTGGACGTCCGTTCCGGAACGGACCAGGATCCGGCCCCCCAGAACGTGATACGACTTGGCCCACGGTTCGGCGTGCATGGGCACCGGCACGGTGCGCGGCGCCTCGACGAGGAAGAGTTCGTACGCCCCGCCGGCGTGTGCGCCGGTGGACAGGGCCGTGACGGTGGCGTCGGGCAGGGTGAGACGACGGCCCTCGCCCATCCTGCAGAGTTCGGTGTTTCCGGTCATGTCTGTCACGTTAGGAAGCGCCCGGCCGGTGGCCCATCCCCAGAAACGGGGATGGGTGACGGCCCCGCCGTCAGCGCATACTGGGGTCATGCTCGAGATCCGGGCGGAGAAGGTGAGCCGGGAGGTGGTGGCGCTCGCCGCCGCCGGCGCCGACGTGACCCAGGTGCACGAGCGTGCCATCGAACTCGTCGGCCGGACGGTGCGCAGCGACCTGACGTGCTGGGCGATGATCGATCCCCGGTCCCTGACGCTCGGCTCCATGACCAGCGGCCCCGACCGGATTCCGCCGGAGTACGAACCGCTGCTCGCCGAGAGCGAGTACCGCGGGCACGACCCCGGCACCTTCGCCGAACTGTTCCGCACCGGCCGCACGGCGACCCGGGGATCGGATCTGCCCTCGGACGAGGTGGCCCACTGTCTTCGCCACGCCGAGGTGTGGCGTCCGCTCGGAGTGGAGAACGAACTGCGCGTGATCTTCCGGAGTGGTGAATTGTGCTGGGGAGCAGCAGGATTCGTTCGATCCGGGGTGGACTTCACCGATGCCGAGGTCGAGTTCCTCACGCAGGTGGCGCCGGCGGTGGCGGTCGCGACCCGCGCCGCCGTGTGCGCCACCGCCCCCTCGGGCCGGGGCGACCCGGGTCCGGCGGTGGTCCTGACCGGGGCCGGAGGCGAGCCCCTCGCGCTCACGGCAGCCGCCCGCGACTGGGAGGAACGATTCGACGAGATCGCACCGGGACGGCTGGCCGTCATGGTGCGCGCCGCCGCGTTCGGGGCGCGTGCGAGCGGTTCGGGTGTGTTCCGAACGCGGATCCGCGACACCACCGGCGGCTGGATCCTGCTGCGGGCCACCGCGCTGCTCGGGGGTGACGAACCGCAGACCGTGGTCACGCTCGAGCCCGCGGCCGGTGGCGAACTCGCCGAGTTGCTGCTCGCCGCCTACGCCCTCACGGCCCGGGAACGGGACGTGTGCCTCGAGGCGATGGCCGGGTACTCGA
This sequence comes from Rhodococcus sp. P14, assembly GCF_000256505.1. Taxonomy (NCBI): domain Bacteria; kingdom Bacillati; phylum Actinomycetota; class Actinomycetes; order Mycobacteriales; family Nocardiaceae; genus Rhodococcus; species Rhodococcus sp. P14. The sequence goes on from NZ_AJFC01000136.1 coordinate 15,208, forward strand.
CCGCCGAGATCGCGGCCCGTCGCGGCATCACCCCGAACACCGTCCACGATCACCTCAAGGCGATCTACACGAAGACCGGCGTGCGCAGCCGGGCCGAACTCACCGCCCTCCTGCGGTCCGGACGGGACCTGCGCCGAGCCGCCGTCGCCGCGCCGGAGTGAGCACACCGGTCGAGCGCATCTGCCAAGATCAGGTATGCCCCTGACCCGGCGGATACTGCCCGTGCTGTGCGCCCTCGGGCTCCTGGTCGCCTGCACGGCCACGGACGACGCGGCACCCGGCCCGCCCGGATCGGCGGACAACGCGGCCGCGTCGGCGACCTCCTCGTCGGCCGACCCCGCGCAGGCCGAGGCCGTGGACCGGATCGTGCGCGACACCATGGCGGAGTCGCATCTGAAGGCGGCGATCGTGCGCGTCACCGTCGACGGCAGGGAGATCCTCACCCGCGCCTACGGCGAATCCACCACCGGCGTGCCGGCGACGACCGACATGCACTTCCGCAACGGCGCCGTGGCCATCTCCTACGTCGCCACGCTGCTGCTGCAACTCGTCGACGAGGGGACGGTCCGCCTCGACGACACGGTCTCGACGTGGCTGCCCGACATCCCGCATTCGGACCGGGTCACCCTCGGCCAGCTCGCCCAGATGACCTCCGGCTACGCCGACTACGTGCAGAATCCCGAACTGTCGGACGCGATCTATTGGGACCCGTTCCGGAACTGGACACCCGAGGAACTTCTCGCCTTCGGCACGTCCCAGCCCCTCTTCTACGAGCCCGGCACCAACTGGAACTACGCGCACACCAACTACGTGATCCTCGGCATGGCCCTCGAACGGATCACCGGCCGGCCGGTGGCGGAACTGCTGCAGGAGAAGGTGCTCGACCCGCTCGGACTGGACGGCACGACGCCGTCGCAGACGCCGGCGATCCCGGAACCGGTGCTGCATGCGTTCAGCTCGGAACGCCGGCAGGCGCTCGGGATCCCCGTCGCGACCCCCTTCTACGAGGAATCCACGTTCTGGAATCCCTCCTGGACGATCACCCACGGGGCCGTCCAGACCACCGACATCCACGACCTGCACGACACCGCGGTCGCCGTCGGCACCGGCGCGCTGCTCTCACCGGAGTCGTACCGGGCGATGGTGTCGACCGACCTGCGCGGCCGCACCACCGCGCTTCCCGGTTGTCCCACGTGCTTCCCGCAGTCCGAGGGCTACACCTACGGACTCGGGGTGGTGATCACCGGCAACTGGCTGATGCAGAACCCGCTGTTCGGTGGGTACGCCGCGGTCGAGGCATACCTGCCGTCGCAGAAGATCGCCGTCGCCGTCGCCGTCACCTACGCGCCGGCGGCGTTCGACGACGCCGGCGCGTACTCGAACGAGGCCGACACGCTC
>NZ_AJFC01000137.1:0-19773 GCF_000256505.1 Rhodococcus sp. P14
CTCGCCCCGGACGACGCGCCCCCGTCGCGGCCCGCCCGGTGACATTCCCGCCCATGCCCGCCCGGTGGCATTCCCGCCCATGCCCACCCGGTGACATTCCCGCCCCTACCCACCCGGTGACATTCCCGCCCCTACCCACCCGGTGACATTCCCGCCCCTACCCACCCGGTGACATTCCCGCCCCTACCCACCCGGTGACATTCCCGCCCCTACCCACCCGGTGACATTCCCGCCCCTACCCACCCGGTGACATTCCCGCCCCTACCCACCCGGTGACATTCCCGCCCCTACCCACCCGGTGACATTCCCGCCCCTACCCACCCGGTGACATTCCCGCCCCTACCCACCCGGTGACATTCCCGCCCCTACCCACCCGGTGACATTCCCGCCCCTACCCACCCGGTGACATTCCCGCCCCTACCCACCCGGTGACATTCCCGCCCCTACCCACCCGGTGACATTCCCGCCCCTACCCACCCGGTGACATTCCCGCCCCTACCCACCCGGTGACATTCCCGCCCCTACCCACCCGGTGACATTCCCCGTCAGAGCAGCCCCGACAGCCGTGCCGAGCCGTCGACGAGGAACCGGACGAGCGCCGCGTCGTCCGGGGTGACCCGCGACGCCGACCCCTGCAGGTAGAGGCCGCCGACGACGAACGCCGACCGGTCCCGGATCGGCGCCGCCAGCGCGGCCCGCCCGATCCGGCACTCCTCACCCTCGTACGCGTAACCCGCGACAGCGACGGCGCGCAGTTCCTCGGCGAGAACGCCGGGGTCGCAGATCGTGTGGTCGGTCAGGCGACGCAGCCGCGGATCGGGACGCACGTGCGGATGGTGCGCGAGCATCAGCTTGCCGAGGGCGTTGGCATGCAGGTTCTTCGCCAGCGCACCGACGGCGACGATCTCGTGGTCGGGATCCTTGTCCACGAACCGCAGCCGCCCGGCCGCGAACGACGCGACGTGCACCCCGAAGCGGGTGCGGGTCCGCAGCTCCTCCACGGCGTCGTGCAGCGTCGGCGACGGGCTCGTCTCGACGGCCGCCCGCGCCAGCTCCGCGGTGCGACGGCCCAGCGCGAAGCCGGACAGGTCCGGCACACGGACGAGGAACCCGTCGGCCACGAGCAGGTTGAGCATGCGGTACGCGGTGGTCGGCGGCACCCCCGCGAACCTGGCGATCTCCTTCGCGGACGTGCCGGGGCCGAGCTGCGCGACCGCCTCGAGCATTCCCAGTGCCTTCTGCACCGCGCCCGGCTGCTGCCCGCTGAAGTGCGAGTCGTCCGCGTGCACGGACACGTGCGCCGTCAAGCCGGGTCCCCGTCGCGGGAGTGCGGGACGTCCGGAAGTATGCGCGGCCGCCCGTCCGCACCGATCACGAGAGTCCCCGCCCCGGGGAGGATGTCCCCGGTCTCGACCGAGTCGAACGCCCCGATCGTCGCCAGGCTGCCCGGCCGGACCCGCCGCAGGACGTACTGCCACACCGTGCCGGACACCGCGACCGCCGCGAGCGCCGCGGGCACGATCCACACGCCGTGCGCGGTGCCGTCGACGGCGATGTAGCCGAGCAGACCGATCCCCAGGACCGAGACGAACACCGCGGCCGCCCGCGTCACCACGGTGTGCTCGCCGATGCGGTGCAGGAACCGCCACGACGCGACGGCCACCAGTGTGTAGGCCACGACGAGGCCGATCTCGACGACACCGTCGAACGACCCCGAATCCGCCTCCGCGAGAGACGCATACAGGCATGCACCGGTGAGACTCGCGGCCGTGAAGGCGAGCACGCTCACATGCGGGGTGCGGAACCGGTCGTGGACCCGGGCGAGGGTGCTCGGCAGCACCCGCTCGACGCCCATCGAATACAGCAACCGCGAACCGGCTTGCGCGCAGCCCAGGGTCGACGCCAGCCACGAGCACGTCATACCCGCCTGCACGGCGAGCACCACGCCGACACTCGCGCCGGACGCCGTGCCGTCGAAGTACGCGCCGACGACGACGGCGGCGTGACCGGACAACGCGGCCCAGGCAGCGAACACGAACAGCACACCGACGACGACGGGAGAGATCAGCACGGTGCGCGTGACGGTCACCAACGGCCGCTTGGCTTCCGGGCCGAAGAACGCGGCGCTCTCGAAGCCGGCCATCGACAGCACGGTGAGCATCGCGAGGAACGGCATGATGCTCAGCGGGGCGTCCGGCAGTTCGGTGGTGGCCGGGCCCGCCCCGGCCGGGGTGCCCACCATGAGCGCCACGACGAGCACGAGCGAACACGTCTCGACCAGCAGGATGGCGCGCGTTGCGAACCGCACCCCACGCACGGTGACCACCGCGACGGCGAGCGCCACGAGACCGATCGTGACCGACCACGGCGCGGCACCGGACACGTGCACACCGAGCAGGTCGGCGATGCGGAGCAGGCTCTGCGCGGCCTGCGACATCACCGAGATCGAGATGCCGAGATAGCCCACCAGCAGGGCCGCGCCCGTGGTGAGGGTCGCGCGGGCACTCAGGCCCTGGAACACGAAGCTGTAGAGCGAGCCGGCCGCGGCGAGCCGCCGCGTGAACTGCGTGATGCACAGCGCCACCGACGCCACCACGGCGGTGGTCCCCGCGATCGCGAGCAGGCCGCCCACGCCCGGGCGGTGAGTCACCATCCACAGCGCGATGAACACCATCCCGGTGGCCGGCGCGATCGTCGACAGGGACTGGCCGAGCAGGTCGACGGGGGTGAGCTGCCGGCGGCCGAGGGCACGCAGCGGCGAGTACACCGGATCCCGGCGAGTTCCGGCATCCCGTGAGCGGGCAATCGCGGCCCGGAGTGCGGTTGTCACGATCGTCGTGTCCCGTCTGTGCGTCCGTGCGGCCGGCGGTGCCGGCACCCGGGCGGTGAACCGCCTCAGGGCGAGGGACAACGTAGCGCCGCGGTGTTACGCGACGGTTTCCTCCGCGAACGACATGTGGACGGCAAGTGGGAATCCGCCCGGGACAGCGCTGTGGCCCGCGCCACCCCACGGCCCGGGTGCCCGGCGAACAGGTCCTCCGAAAGGTCGAGAAACCGCGCCCACCTGCAGCGTTCGCATGAGGCGCACCGCGACGCCGGGTTCCACTCGCGGTGCCCCCGGACGTTTCCCCGACGACCCGTTCGCGACGCATCCGGTGCGCACGATTGAGCGGCACGATCATTCGACTGCGAAGGGGACGACCATGATGTGGGCGGTGGTAGCGGCGCTCGTCGGCGGGACGTTGTTGCTCGCGGGGGTGCCGAAGGCCGGCGATCACGAGGGGCTGCTGCGCGTTGTCCGCGGTTACCGGCTGCTGCCGTCCGGGGTCGAGCGGGTGGTCGCGCGGGTGCTGCCCGCCGCCGAGATCGTCGTGGGTGCCCTGCTGGTGTTCGGCGTCGCCGGCCGCACCGCCGCGGCCGCCGCAGCGGTGCTGTTCCTCGGCTTCTTCGTCGGCCTCACCGTGAACCTCGCCCGCGGCCGGCGCGAGCTCGACTGCGGCTGCTTCGCGTTCGGCGACCACGATGCGGCGCCGCGTATCGGCTGGTTCCACTCGGTGCGGGCCGGCGGGTTCGCCGTCGTGTCGATCGTGCTGGCCCTCACCGGGCCCCCGGGCATCGGCGTGCTCGAGCAGGCGGCAGCGCTCGCACTCGCGGCGCTCGTCCTCACTGCCGCCCTCGCGGCAGCCCAGTTGCGCGCCGTGGTCCACGTCGGGCGCCGGCCCGTCGACGAACACCTGACCCCCGCGTCCGCCGAACTGCGTGCCGTCGCCACCGTGTCGCGCTACGGCGCCTGAGAACCCCTCTCCCGAAACCCTTTCCGAGACAGGACCGATAGATGGACACCATTCTTCTCGTTGCGGTCACCGTGCTGACGGCGGCGGTCGCCGTGCTGTTCCTGATGGTGCTCGCGCTGGCCCGCGAGATCGGCCGGGTGCAGGTCCGGCTCGGACCCCTCGGGGCCCGCATGATGGACACCGGCCCGAAGATCGAGCAGGCGGGTCCGTCCTTCCGTGGCCTCACCGACCACGTCGGACGCACCGTCGGCATCGGCGGGCACCGGGACCGGCCGCAGCTGCTGCTGTTCACGGCGCCCACCTGCTCCACCTGCAAGAGTCTGCTGCCCGGCGTCCGCGCGATGGCCAAGGCGGAGAGGGACTTCGACGTCGTGATCGTCTCCGACGGCACACCCGAGGAGCACCGGCAGTTCCTCGCCGGCAGCAACATCGGCACCGAACTGAGCTACGTCGACGGCCGCGACGTCGGCATCGCCTACCAGGTCGGCACCACGCCCTACGGGGTGATCCTCGACGAGCACGGCAAGATCCGCGCCAAGGGCCTGTGCAACCACATGGCCCAGGTCGAGAGCCTGCTCAACGCCCTCGAGACCGGCACCCCGTCGCTGCAGCACCTGCACGAACAGGCCAAGGCCCGCGCCGCCGCGAGCGCCTGAATCCCCCCGGACGAACGGAGAGATGCGTTGGAAGAGATGTACGAGAACCGGTACCCGGTCGACAAGGAGACCGTCGAGGAACAGGCCGCCTGGATGGCCGGCAAGGGCGGCTCGTTCATGAGCCGGACCGGACGCCGGATGTCGGAGCAGGTGTCGCGCCGCTCGATGATCAGCCGTCTCGGCCGCTGGACGATGGGTGTGTCGGGAGTGGCGCTCATCAGCTCGCTTCCGGTGACCCGCACCGCGTTCGCGCAGGAGCCCGCACCCGATCCCGGCCCGGAACCGCTCGTGCCCGTCTACGACGGCAAGGATCCGGCCGAGTGCGAGTACTGGCGCTGGTGCAACATGGACGGCACCTCCTGCGCGGCCTGCAACGGCGGCGGAGTGACCACGTGCGCGCCGGGCAGCAAACCGGGTGCCGAATTCTGGGTCGGGTGCTGCACGAACCCCGACACCGGCAAGACCTACCTCATCGCCTACTACGACTGCTGCGGGGCCCCGTCGTGCTCCAACGCGTTCTGCGGCGAGCCGGACATGCAGGCCGTGATGTACAACCCGGTCTCGGGCAGTTACGACCAGGAGATCATCTGGTGCGTCTCCGACGAATCCCAGTCGTACACCTGCACCATGGCCCCCATCATCGGCGAGGACTGCCAGGCCCGTCCCGCCGAGCGTCCGAAGGTCGGTGCCGGATCATGACATTGCGTTCCCGTCGCCTCGTGCGTCCCGCCGCGGCCGCCGTGCCCCTCGCGCTGCTCGTCACCCTCGCCGGCTGCGGCTCGTCCGGCGACGACCCGAGCACCGCCGGCGACGTCACCTATCCCACCGTCGAATTCACCACCCCGGGGGAGGGCATCGCCCTCGGGCACGACGACCAGGAGATCGGCGACACCATCCCCGAACCGCTGCACGTCTCCGAGATCGAGCCCATCGGGCGCGACGAACTCGTCGCCGTGGCAGGCGGATTCGGGAAGCTGGAGCTCGGTGTCAACGTCCTCGACCCGAAGACGGGTGTCGCCGGCAGCCGCATCGTCGTCGGGCCCGGCATCTGGGACCCGGTGATCCACGGCTTCGTCGGCGAGACCCCGTCCGACCCGGCCGTTCTCGCCGCCGAAGTGTGGCGTCCCCGCGGATCGCGGGGCGCCGCCGACTTCACCGTCAGCACCTACTCCGGAAACCTGCTCGAGCCCGCCGAGGCGCTGCTGCCCGACGTCGCGCGTGTGCACTCGCGGCCCGGTTCCAACGCGGTCACCTCCGACGGGCGGTACTTCGTCACCTGGGACGACGGCCTCTACGGCGTCCGCGTCGTGGACCTCGAGACGAGGCAGCAGAGCGGAGCCGTGCAGCTCGTCGGCTGCGGACCGTTCACCTGGACCGTGGACCACGAGATCTACAGCGTGTGCGAGGAGACCGGTGAGCTCGTCCGGATCTCCGTCGGCGACGACGGCGTGCCCGCCGAGACCGCCCGGGCGAAGGTGCTGCCGGACGACTTCGTCAGCGCGCGGAAGGTCGGGTGGGCCGCCGAGGCACGCAAGGCCCTGCTGGTCGGGGAGAACGGCGACGTGTACGTCTTCGACTTCTCGAACGGCCTGCCGCAGGACGCGGTGACGCCGATCGGCAACGCCGGCCGGCCCGAGGGCCGGTTCGCGAGCGACGTCATCGACAACACCGGCACCCGGATCGCGATCGCCTACACCGACTCACCGATCCATCCCAGTTCCGCCCGCGGCGGCGACCTGGCCCGCATCGTGCTGTCCGACGCCGCGAACCTCGCGCCGATCCGGTCGCTGAGCCTGCCGGACCTGGGACTGACCGACATCGCGAGCATGGCGTTCTCCGTGGACGGCGCCACGTTCTACGTGCTCGGCGGCAACCCGGAGGGGCAGGGCGAGGCGGCGCAGCGCATCGTCGGGTTCGACGCCGCGACCGGGCAGCAGGTCTCCTCGGTGGAGATCAGCGGCAACGTCGAGGATTTCACCGATCTGCTCACCCCCGAGGTGATCGGATGAGACCACCCGGCGCCGTGTTGGGCCGGCGCAGGTTCCTGGCCCTCGGCTCCCTCGGGGCCGGGGCGCTGGGGATGAGCGCGCTCGGGTTCGGCGCCGCCGGCTGCGCCACCGCATCGTCCGGTACGCAACCGGCCGGCGCCGGCGCGGAGAACGGGGCGGCGGCCGATCTCGACTACATTTCCCCGGCCGACCCGGAGGTCGCCGCCGCCGAGGCCGCCCGCGGCTGGAACGGCACCGTGGCGTCGTTCGCGCTGGCCGCCGGCGTCGCCACCGTCGACCTGGGTGGGCGTCTCGTCGACACCTGGACGTACGGGGGCCGGGCCGTCGCCCCGGAACTGCGGGTCCGCAGGGGTGACCGGCTCGACGCCGCGGTGCGCAACGACCTGCATGCCGACACCACCGTCCACTGGCACGGCATCCGGATCCGCAACGACATGGACGGTGCTGCGCCCGTCACCCAGGCGGCGATCGCGCCCGGCACGACGTTCGACTACAGCTTCGTCGTCCCGGACCCCGGCACCCACTGGTACCACTCGCACAGCGGCCTGCAGGCCGATCGCGGGCTGTTCGGCGCCCTGATCGTCGAGGACCCCGACGACCGCACCGGCGCCGACGCCGACGCCGTGCTGGTCCTCGACGACTGGCTCGACGGCCTGGGCACCACACCCGACGCGGTGCTCACCGCGCTCAACCCCGCGATCTCCGGCGGGCACGGCGGGCACGGCGGTGGTGCGGCACCCGGGGCGCAGCCCGCCGGGGACCTGGACGTCGCCCGGCAGCTGGTGAGTGCCGGGCACGGCGACTCCGCGGCGCTCGGCGGGATGACCCAGCACATCGCGTACCCGCTGCACCTGATCAACGGCCGGCCCCCGAACGATCCCACCCCGGTCGTCGCCGCGGCGGGGCAGCGCGTGCGGCTGCGGATCGTCAACGCGGCGGCCGAGACCCCGTACCGGTTCGCGGTGGCCGGGCACGAACTCACGATCGTCGCGGCGGACGGCTTCGACGTGCAGCCCACCGTCGCCGACACGATCGTCGTCGGAATGGCGCAACGCTACGACGTCCTCGTCACCGTGAAGTCGGGCGTGTGGCCGATCGTCGCGAAGGTCGAAGGGCGGCCAGGATATGCCTCGACGGTGCTGCGCACCCCGGACGCGGTGCCGATGGCCGACGCCGACGTGGGCGGCGCGATCCCCGAACTCGGCGGCCGGCTCGTTGCGGAGAGCGCGTTGCGGCCCGTCGAGGCCGTGCGGCTCGATCCACGCGAACCCGATCGGGACTACCGGATCGAGCTGATCCAGGCCGGGGGCCGCTACGTGTGGGGCATGGCCGGGACCGACGCCGGCCGCCTGGTCATGAAACAGGGTGAGCGCGTGCGGATCACGATGAAGAACTCGTCGACGATGTGGCACCCGATGCACACGCACGGGCACACCTTCGCGGTGGGCGCCTACGGCGGACTGCGCCGCGACACCGTCAACGTGCTGCCCGGTACCGAACTCGCGATCGAATTCGACGCCGACAATCCGGGTGAATGGATGTTCCACTGCCACAACGCCTACCACTTCGAAGCCGGTATGACCGCGAATCTGCGGTACATCCGATGAGAGGAATCGTCATGCGAAAGTCCGCCGTCCTGCTCGCCGGCCTGCTGACCGCGGTGAGCCTGTCCGCCTGCGGCACCGCCGGAGGTTCGGCCGAGCCCACCGTCGTCGTGGAGGTGAAGAACATGGCCTACAACCCGGAGTCGGTGACGATCGAGAAGGGCCAGACCGTCGAGTGGCGCTTCGACGACGGCGGACTGCCGCACGACGTGGTGGGGGAGGGCCCTCTCGAGGGCCGGCTGAAGAGCGAGCTCCTCACCGAGGGAACGTATTCCTACACCTTCGACGAATCCGGCACCTTCACGTATCACTGCACGCCGCACCCGATGATGGTCGGCACCGTGATCGTCCGGGAATGAGCCGGCAGCCGGGGTGGGCTGCGGCCCTGCTGTTTCCGCTCGTCGCGGCCTGCGGCCCGTCCGATCGCCCCCCGGACGCGGTGGTGGTCGTCCGCAACGTCCACTTCGCGCCGCCCGACGTGACCGTGCCGGCCGGCGGCACCGTCGAATGGCGGTTCGAGGACGGCGGGGTGCTGCACCAGGTCGTATCGGAGGGGTCGTTCGACAGCGGGATCACCGCGGAGGGTACGTACTCCCGCACCTTCGACGAACCGGGCACCTACCCGTACACCTGCTCGGTCCACCGGTACATGACCGGCACCGTCACCGTCACCGTCACCGAATCCTGAACCAGCCGTCCGTATCCGGAAAACACCGATCCCCTGGAGGAAGTCATGACCGCAGTTCTCGCGCACGAGCCGCTGACGACGGACGTGCCGGACATCCGTCCCACCCTGCAGAAGGCCGTGCCGTCGCACACCCGTGCGGCGCTGATCGCCGCAGCCGGCGTCGCCGGTGCCGGGGCGGCGGCGCTGCTCACCCCGTCCGGGCCCGCAGCGACGACCGCCGCGGTCGTGGGTGCCGGAGCCGTCACCGCCCTGGCCGCGAACTGGTCGACGTGCGGCATGTCGGTCGCCGGCGTCGTCGCCGCCCCGAAGCAGCCCGACCGTCCGGGTTCGTCGACCCCGGTGCGCCGGCTCGGCTGGCACGCCCTCGGCTCGATCGCGACCGGTGCCCCGACCGGCGCGCTCGTCGGGGCGCTCGGTGCGCTCGTCGCCGGGGCGGTCCCGGTGACGTGGGCGCTCCTCGCGTGGGGTGCCGTCGCGTTCGCCTACGGCCTGCACGAGCTGGGCCTGGTGACGCTGCCGACGCCGATGCGCCGCAGGCAGCTGCCGCGGCACCTGCGCCGGTCGATGGCACCGTGGAAGGTCTCGCTGCTCTTCGGCGCCCTCATCGGGCCGGGTTTCGTGATCTTCATCCGGTCGAGCGCGTACTACCTGCTGGTGCTCGGCGTCGCCGCGGCCGGCTCACCCGTCCTCGGTGCCGCGCTGTTCACGCTCGTCTCGCTCGGCCGGTGCCTGCCGAGCCTGCTGGCGATCGTGCACACCCGCGGCGGTGGGTCGATGCCGGGCTTCCTGTCGGCGATGTGCGTGGTCGACCGCCGGGTGCAGACGCTGACCGGCGCGGCGCTCGTCGCCCTCGGCGCATTCGCGGTCGTCGCCGCACTCTGACGTGCCTGCCCGCGGCGGCCCCGGGGCGCACTACCGCGCCCGGGGCCGTCGCGACTAACGTCGGGCGGCATGACGACTTCTCTGCAGAACATCGGCATCAACACCCTCGGCGGGGTGCCGACCTCCCTCGCCGAGTTCGACGGTCGCGCGGTCCTCGTGGTCAACGTCGCCTCCAAGTGCGGCCTGACTCCGCAGTACACGGCGCTCGAGAAGCTCGCCGTCGAGTACGCGGACCGGGGCCTGACCGTCGTCGGCGTGCCGTGCAACCAGTTCATGGGCCAGGAGCCGGGGACCGCCGAGGAGATCCAGACCTTCTGCTCCACCAACTACGGCGTCACGTTCCCGCTGTGGGAGAAGATCGACGTCAACGGCGAGAGCCGGCACCCCCTCTACACCGAACTCACCCGGCACCCCGACGCGAACGGCGAGGCCGGCGACGTGCAGTGGAACTTCGAGAAGTTCCTCGTCGCACCCGACGGGAACGTCGTCGCCCGGTTCCGGCCCCGCACCGAGCCCGACGCCCCCGAAGTGATCGCCGCCCTCGAAGCCGCGTTGCCCCGCTGAGCGCGATGACCGACACCATCGATGCGCGGGCGGCGCTGTACGACGTGATCCGTGCCCGCCGCGACGTCCGCGCGGAGTTCACCGGTGAGCGCGTCGACGAGCAGGTCCTGTGGCGGGTGCTGGGGGCGGCGCACGCGGCACCCAGCGTCGGCAACACCCAGCCGTGGGACTTCGTCGTGGTCCGCGACCCGCAGCGGCTCGCCGAGTTCGCCGACCACGTCGCCGGATGCCGTCGCGCGTTCGCGGACTCGCTGCCGGAGGACCGGCGGCGCACGTTCGATCCCATCAAGGTCGAAGGCATCGTCGAGTCGGGCACCGGGATCGTGGTCACCTACGACCCGTCGCGCGGAGGGCGGCACATCCTCGGCCGGCACACGGTCGACGACGTGGGCGTGTTCTCGGCGGTGCTGTCGATCCAGAACCTGTGGCTCGCGGCAACCGTCGAAGGACTCGGCGTCGGCTGGGTGTCGTTCTACGACGAGGCGTTCCTCGCCGACTTCGTCGGAGCCCGGCCCCCGGTGCGGCCGATCGCGTGGCTGTGCGTCGGTCCCGTGACCCGATTGCAGGACGTGCCCGACCTCGAGCGGTTCGGATGGCGGACCGGCCGGCCCCTCGCCGACGCCGTGCATGCCGAAACCCTTCAGGTGCGCGACGCCTGACGTTCACCCGGCCCTGGCACCGTGGAGCCCATGAGCGGCCAGCTGATCGTGTCGGTGTCGGGCATCAGGGACGAGACCCGCCCGGCGGTGGACGCCTTCGCCCGGGAGATGGACGCTCGCGGCGTGCCGCTGTCGCTGCTGGTCGCGCCGCGCATGAAGGACCACTACCGGCTCGCACGCGACCCGCACACCCAGGAGTGGCTGCTCGAGCGTCGCGAGGGCGGCGACGCCATCGTGCTGCACGGCTACGACCAGGCCGCGACGAAGCGGCGGCGCGCCGAGTTCGCGGTCCTGCCCGAACACGAGGCGCGGCTGCGGCTGCTCGCCGCCGACCGGGTGCTCGAGGAGACGGGACTGCGGACCCGGTTGTTCGCACCGCCGCGCTGGCTCGCCTCGCCGGGGGCCGTCGCGGCGCTGCCCGCCACCGGGTTCCGGCTGATGGCCGGCGTCGCCGGGATCCACGACCTTCACCGCGACACCGTCACCCATGCGCGGGTGTTCGGCATCGGGGAGGGCGCCAAGGCCGAACCGTGGTGGTGCCGGGCGATGGTGATCGGCGCCGGCCGGGTCGCCCGTCGCGGGGGGCTGCTGCGGCTGTCCATCTCCGGCAAGCAGCTCGACCGTCCCGGACCGCGGCAGGCGATGCTCGACGCGGTCGACCTCGCCCTGCACCTCGAGGCGCAGCCCTCGGTCTACCGCTGGCCGCCGCGCGCACGCACACTCGGCGCGGCCTGACCCCGGAGATCCGCCCACGCGAACCTACCCTGCAGTAGGTTGGCGGGCATGGACGCAGACGTGATCGTGGTGGGCGCCGGTCTGGCCGGGCTCGTCGCCACAGCCGAACTCCTCGACGCCGGGCGCACCGTCGTGCTGGTCGACCAGGAGAACTCGCACAACCTCGGGGGACAGGCCTTCTGGTCGTTCGGCGGGCTGTTCTTCGTGGACTCCCCCGAACAGCGCCGGCTCGGCATCCGCGACTCGTACGACCTGGCCCTGCAGGACTGGATGGGCAGTGCCGCGTTCGACCGGGAGGACGAGGACTACTGGCCGCGCCGCTGGGCGCAGGCCTACGTCGAGTTCGCGGCCGGCGAGAAGCACGCGTGGCTGAAGGAACGCGGGCTGAAGCTGTTTCCCATGGTCGGCTGGGCCGAACGCGGCGGCTACGACGCCGGCGGTCACGGCAACTCGGTGCCCCGGTTCCACATCACGTGGGGAACCGGACCGCGACTCGTCGAGATCTTCGCCCGCACGGTGCTCGACGGCGTCGACCGTGGCCGGGTGATCCTGCGGAACCGGCACCGCGTCGACGACCTCGTCGTCACCGGCGGCGCCGTCACCGGGGTGCGCGGAACCGTGCTCGAACCGTCGTCGGCGGCGCGGGGTGTGGCGTCGTCGCGCGTGGCGACCGGCGAGTTCGAATTCTCGGCCGGCGCGGTGATCGTCACCTCGGGTGGCATCGGCGGCAACTACGACCTGGTGAAGAAGAACTGGCCGAAGCGGCTGGGAGACCCGCCGAAGCACATGCTCACCGGCGTGCCGGCACACGTCGACGGGCGGATGCTCGAGATCACCGAGCGCGCCGGCGGGCGCATCGTCAACCGCGACCGGATGTGGCACTACACCGAGGGCATCACGAACTACGACCCCGTCTGGCCCAACCACGGCATCCGCATCCTGCCCGGCCCGTCGTCGATGTGGCTCGACGCGACCGGAAAGCGACTGCCGGTCCCGCTGTTTCCGGGCTTCGACACCCTCGGCACCCTCGAGCACATCGTGCGCAGCGGGCACGACCACACGTGGTTCGTGCTCGACCAGAAGATCATCGAGAAGGAGTTCGCGCTCTCCGGCCAGGAACAGAATCCGGACCTGACCGGCCGCGACATCCGCAAGGTGCTGCAGCGGGTCAAGCCCGGCGCGCCGGCACCGGTGGAGGCGTTCAAGCAGCGCGGCGTCGACTTCGTCGTCCGCGACACCCTCGCCGACCTGGTGGCAGGGATGAACGAGATCACCCCGGACGCGCCCCTGGACTATGCGGCGGTCAGGCAGGTCGTCGAGGCCCGGGACCGCGAGATCGCGAACAAGTACACCAAGGATCTGCAGGTCGCGGCGATGCGCGCGGCCCGCGCCTACGTGCCGGACCGGATCACCCGCATCGCCGCCCCGCACCGGTTGCTCGACCCGAAGGCCGGTCCGCTGATCGCGGTCAAGCTGCACCTGCTCACCCGCAAGACGTTGGGCGGGCTCGAGACCGACCTGTCGGGCCGGGTACTGACGACCGGCGGCTCGGTGTTCGAGGGCTTGTTCGCGGCGGGGGAGGTCGCCGGGTTCGGCGGCGGCGGGGTACACGGCTACCGCTCGCTCGAGGGCACCTTCCTCGGCGGCTGCATCTTCTCCGGCCGCGCCGCCGGCCGCGCCGCCGGCCGCTGACGCGGCCGGTGCGTCCTTTGGGCGGCTACCGCAGCCCAAAGGACGCACCGGCGGCTACGCCTCGACCGAGTCCTCGGCGGGCAGGACCCGGAACTCGGTGCCCTCCGGGGCCATCTCGGAGTAACGGCCGTAGAAGATGCCGGTGGCCTGGTCTGCGAGGATGCCTTGGTGAATCGGGACGGCCACCCGCGGGTTGACCGCGCGCAGGTAGTCCACCGACTCCCAGATCTTCAACCACGGCGCCGCGGCGGGCAGCGCGAGCACGTCGACCCTCTCGTGCGGGATGTACAGCGAGTCGCCCGGATGCAGCAGACGCGCCGGGTTCTCGTCGTCACCGAGCAGGTAGGCGGTGTTGTCGATGACCGGCAGTTCCGGGTGGATGACGGCGTGCCGGCCGCCCGTGCCGCGCACCCGCACGTCGCCGACGGTGAATGCGTCGCCCGGGTGCACGGCCTGCCAGCCGCCGCCCAGCTGAGCGGCGGTTTGCGGGTCCGCGTACAGGGCGGCCCCCGGGTTGGCCTCCACCAGCGCCGGCAGCCGCGCCGGGTCGGCGTGGTCCGGGTGCTGATGGGTGACCAGGATGGCGTCGAGCCCCGTGATGCCCTCGAAGCCGTGCGAGAAGTTGCCCGGGTCGAACAGGATCGTCGCGCCGAGGTGTTCCACGAGCAGGCAGGAATGTCCGAAGTGGGTCAGTCGCATAGACCCGAGTATGGACCGTCGGGCGCGGCTGTGCGCCGAGCGGAGGTATCGTCGTGTCGGCCCACGGAGACGAGCGGGACATCCGCTCGGCCCACGGGCGGGTCAGCGCACTTCTTCGGATCCGCTCGCCGCCTGCTGTGCGAGCGACCGGCCCCACTGCTCGGCGCGTTCCTCCTCGCCGGGCTCGAGTGCCGACTGCTTGTCGACGAGGAAGCTCTCCGGATCGGCGACGAGCTCGAACCCGTGCTTGCGCAGCTTCTTGGCGATGCCCTTGCCCGCGCGGCCGGTGAGCACGGCCGCCAGGTCGATGCGTGTGTCGAACGCTGCGGCCCTGCCGCCGCCGGACGGCAGCGAATCGAGCCACTCGCGGACGCCCTCGCTCTCGGCGTCGGGTTCGAGCGTCAGTCCGCTGTCGGGTTTCTCGGCCTGCTCGGCCGCGCCGTGGCGCGTCGACTCGCGGCTCATGCCGTGCGCATGTGTGGGGCCGCCGACCACCACGAGGTCGTAGTCGGACAGGTTCTCCTCGTGTGCCTGGGTGACGGGAACCGTGCGTACCGCGGATCCCAGCCCGCGCGCGACGGCTTCCGCCACGTGACGGGTGTTCCCGAACATCGATTCGTACACCACCAGTGCTCGCATGCCGCGCCTCCTCGGCTGGGCGGAAAGTCGATGACCGTCCCACTCAGCATAGGAGCCGTCGGACCGAGCGAACGGGCCTTTCCTGCGGAGATCAGCGATACATTCGCTCGGGTGGGTGGCGTTGTGAGGAGCCGCGAGGAGAGGAACGGGACATGACGGATACGGTGCAGACCGGAGCGGGCGCGGTCCGGGGGACGGTCGTCGACGGGGTGTGGGCGTTTCTGGGCATCCCGTACGCGGCGGCCCCGGTGGGACCGGCGAGGTTCGCCGCTCCGGCACCGGTACCCCGGTGGGAGGGGGCGCGTGACGCCACCGTACCCGGCCCCACCTGTCCGCAGTCGCCGTACGCCGCGCCCGCGGCCGCGTTGCTCGGCAACGTCATCGAGCCCGGCGACGAATGCCTGAACCTGTCGGTGTGGACCCCGGACCCGGGTGCCTCGGCACTGCCGGTGATGGTGTGGATCCACGGCGGCGCATTCACCCGCGGCTCGAACCGGATCGAGAGCTACGACGGGCGTGCCTTCGCGCGCGACGGGGTGGTGCTGGTGTCGGTCAACTACCGGCTCGGAGTCCCCGGGTTCCTTTCGCTCGACGGCGCGCCGGACAACCGAGGCCTGCTCGACCAGATCGCCGCGCTGCGCTGGGTGCAGGACAACATCCGGGCGTTCGGCGGCGACCCCGGCAACGTGACGGTGTTCGGCGAGTCGGCCGGCGGCATGAGCGTGGCCGCGTTGCTCGCCTCGCCCGCCGCGACGGGCCTGTTCCACCGCGCCGTCGTGCAGAGCGGCAATGCCACCGCGGCCGCGGACGTCGAGGACGCGCGCCGGGTGACGGCCGTCCTCGCCGGCAACCTGGGGGTGCCGGCCACCGCCGCGGCATTCGGTGCCCTCGACCCCGGCCGCCTGCAGTCCGCGCAGGACGATCTCGGTCTCGAACTGGCACAGAATCCGGATCCGGCCCGGTGGGGTGAGTCGGTGGTGCAGCGCGGACTGGGGGTGATGAGCCTGTTCCCCACGATCGACGGTGAGGTGCTTCCGTCGCTGCCGATCGACGCGCTCGCCGCGGGGGCAGGCACGGATGTGCCGGTGCTGGCCGGAACGACCACCGACGAGTTCCGGTTCTTCCTGGTGCCGACCGGCATCGCCGCGGTGATCACCGGTGACACCCTTCCGTTCGTCCTGCACCGGTACGGGATCGATCCCGCGATCGCCGATCTGTACGCCGGTCACCGTCCCGGGGCCAGTCCCGGGGACGTGCTCGCCGCGATCCTCACCGACTACGCGTTCCGGTCGGGCACCGTCGCCCTCGCGGACGCGATCGTCCGCGGCGGTGGAACGGCCCGGTTGTACGAGTTCGCGTGGCCGAGCCCGGTCCAGGATCTGCGGGCGTGCCATGCGCTCGAGATCGCGTTCGTCTTCGACCGTCTCGACGTCGCCCACCGGCTCACCGGAGACCGGCCCCCGCAGTCGCTCGCCGACGAGATGCACCGCGCCTGGGTGCAATTCGCGACCACCGGAGATCCCGGGTGGGCACCGGTCGGTGCCTCGCGACCGGTCCGGGTGTTCGGGGGCGAGGGCGATCCGGTGGTGGTGAACCCGCGGTCCGACGAGCTGGCGTGCTGGATCGGGTGACGCCCCGGCCGGATCCGGACGACGGTGCGTCCCGCCGCCCGTGGCCGAATGTCACATCGGTTCGGTCAGATCGACGCGATGTGACATTCGGCCGCCCGCCCCCGTTTCCGGGTGCCGACCGCCGAGTGCCCCTACCGGTCGGTGCCGGCGACGAGCTGCTCGACACGCTCGTGGAAGATCCGCCAGCGACGCTCGTTCTCGTGTGTGAGCACGGCGCTGTGGGCGGCGAGATCCGAGGCGTGGTCGAGCATCTCCGCGGCCGAGAAGAGGTAGCGCGGGGCAATACGGTCGGCGGCGAGGTCCGCCCGCAGTGCGGTGGGAGCGAAGTCCACCCGCTCGAGGATCGCGACCGCCCGGTCGAGGTGGCGGGCGACGAGTTCGGTCGTCGACGCGCACTGCCAGTCGTGGGAGACGATCCGGTGCCGTTCGGCGAGCAGGTCCGCCAGCTCCGGGTATGTGAGCAGTGCCTCGAGCATGTCCCAGGCCGTCGCCATGGCGGACGCGAGCCACTGCCCGGTCGTCCGGCTCGCCTCGGCGAGTGCGCGCAGGTCGGTCTTCAGCCGGGTGATCTCCGCCGGTTCGCCGCCGCCCTCCATGAACAGGATGCCGAGCGTCTCGGTGGCGCGGTCGTCGTTGAGGTCGGGTGCCCCGGCGAACGGGCTCGGCGACGTGTCGTCGGCCGGTGCGACCACCGACCACCGCTCGGCGAGGGCCTTCAGGGCACGGGAGCTGCGCTGGAGCCGGATCACGTCGTGATAGGGCGATTCGGAATAGAACTTCTCGTGCTCGCGGTGGAAGCGGGCGAGGTTGCGCACCGTGAGCAGCAGCGGGTCCGGCTCGGACTGCATGCGTCGAGCGTGACACAGCGCGACGCGGCGCCGCCGGGGAATCGACGACTCCCGGCAGCACCGCGTCGGCCTCGCCCGGGCCGGCTCAGCGCGGGCTGAACCGCCGCAGCCGCAGGCTGTTGCTCACCACGAACACCGAACTGAACGCCATCGCCGCCCCCGCGATCAGCGGGTTGAGCAGCCCGAGCGCCGCGAGCGGGAGGGCCGCGACGTTGTAGGCGAACGCCCAGAACAGGTTGCCCTTGATGGTGCGCAGCGTCGCGCGGGCGAGCCGGATCGCGTCGGGCGCGGCCCGCAGGTCGCCGCGCACGAGGGTCAGGTCGGAGGCCTCGATCGCGACGTCGGTGCCGGTGCCCATCGCGAGCCCGAGGTCGGCCTGGGCGAGGGCGGCCGCGTCGTTGACACCGTCGCCGATCATGGCGACGACCCGGCCCTCGTTCTGCAGCCTCGCGACCACCTCGACCTTGTCGGCGGGCAGGACCTCGGCGATCACCTCGTCGATGCCGACCTGCGCTGCGACGGTCTCGGCGGCACTGCGGTTGTCGCCGGTGAGCAGCACGGGACGCAGACCGAGTTCGCGCAGTTCCGCGATCGCCGCGGCGGAGGTGTCCTTGATCGTGTCGGAGACGACGAAGACGGCCCGGATGCGTCCGTCCCAGGCGATCCACACCGGGGTGCGGCCCTCGGCCTGGGCGTCGCCGGCGCTGCGCCGCAGCGATTCGGGGGCGGTCAGCGACCACTCGTCGCGCAGCCACGACCGTCGGCCCGCGAGCACGGCGTGACCGTCGACGATACCGGAAACGCCTCGGCCACCGTGGTTTTCGAAGCTCTCCACGGGCGGGAGAGTGCCGGTGGCCGCGGCCCGCTCGGCGACGGCGCGCGCGATGGGGTGCTCGGAAGCGTGCTCGAGTGCCCCGGCCAGGCGCAGTGCCTCGCCGTCGTCCTCACCGTCGGCGGTGTGCACGGCCGCGACGGCCATGCGGCCGGTGGTGACGGTGCCCGTCTTGTCGAGCACGACGGTGTCGACGCGGCGGGTCGATTCGAGGATCTGCGGTCCCTTGATGAGGATGCCGAGCTGGGCGCCGCGACCGGTGCCGACGAGCAGCGCGGTCGGGGTCGCGAGACCCAGCGCGCAGGGGCACGCGATGATCAGCACCGCGACGGCCGCGGTGAACGCCGCTGTCACCGAGTTGCCGGTGAGCAGCCATGCGGCGAGGGTGAGCAGCGACAGTCCGATGACGATGGGGACGAACACCGCCGACACCCGGTCGGCGAGCCGTTGCACCTCGGCCTTGCCGTTCTGCGCCTCGGTCACCAGGCGTGCCATCTGGGCGAGCTGGGTGTCGGCGCCGACGCGGGTCGCGCGGACGACGAGGCGGCCCCCAGCGTTGACGGTGGCGCCGACGACCTGGTCGCCGGGCGCGACCTCGACCGGCACGGGTTCGCCGGTGAGCATCGACGCGTCGACCGCCGACGTGCCCGAGACGACGACGCCGTCGGTGGCGATCTTCTCCCCGGGCCGCACGACGAACCGGTCGCCGACGGCGAGTCGGCCGATCGGGATCCGGGTTTCGAGGTCACCGTCGCGTAGCACCGCGACGTCCTTGGCACCCATGTCGAGCAGTGCCCGCAGCGCCGCGCCCGACTGCCTCTTGGCGCGGGCCTCGAAGTAGCGTCCCGCGAGGATGAAGGTGGTGACGGCGGCGGCGACCTCGAGGTATATGTGCGGCTCGGAGTCGCCGGTGGGCAGCAGATCGAACGACATGCGCATGCCGGTCATGCCGGCGTGCGTGAAGAACAGTGCCCACAGCGACCACAGGTAGGCGGCCGTGACGCCGACGGAGATGAGGGTGTCCATCGTGGCGGCGCCGTGCCGGGCGTTGGTCCAGGCGGCGCGGTGGAAGGGCAGCGCCCCCCACACGACGACGGGGGAGGCGAGCGTCAGGGTGAGCCACTGCCAGTTGTCGAACTGCAGGGCCGGGATCATCGACAGCAGTACCACCGGCACGGTGAGAACTGCGGAGACGGTCAGGCGCTGCCGCCAGGCCGCAGCCTCGTCCGGTTCGGGGGTGGCCTCGGTGGTCTCCTCGTCCCGAGGCGGCGCGGGCAGGGCGGCGGTGTAGCCGGTCGCCTCGACCGTCGCGACGAGGTCGTCGGGGGCGACCCCGTCCGCGTAGGCGACCTTGGCCTTCTCGGTCGCATAGTTCACGGTGGCGGTCACCCCGTCCATCCGATTGAGCTTCTTCTCGATGCGGGCCGCGCAGGAAGCGCAGGTCATGCCGCCGATCGAGAGTTCTACCTCGTGCACCATCTCGCCCGTGGTCATGGACGGGTCCCTTCTCGAGTCGACGGGTCGTCGCTGGGTCGCAGTGTCGTCGCAGTGTCGTCGCAGTTCACTGCGGGGCGAGGTGGTAGTCGCCGGCCTCGTCCAGCGCGGTGGCGACGGCGTCGTCGTCGAGGCCGTCGATGCTGGTCACGGTGACGGTGGAGACGCCGCCCGCGACGAGTTCGACGTGGACGTCCTCGACGCCGGGCAGGGCGCGCAGTTCCTCGGTGACGGCCCCGGCGCAGTGGCCGCAGGTCATGCCGACGACGGGGAAGGCCTGGGTGTTCATTCGGGGATCCTCACTGCTCGGTCCGGTCGGGTGGTCGGCGCAGCGGCAGGCGCCCGGC
>NZ_AJFC01000138.1:0-9823 GCF_000256505.1 Rhodococcus sp. P14
GCAGGAGCCGGGTCATCGCGATCCTCCTCTGGTCGTGTGCTTCCTTTATACCCCCTAGGGGTATGACTCCGCCAGTCCGGGACGGTCCTTTCCCCGAGACTCCCGGAATCGTGCGTACCGCCCGGGCGGAGGCTCGGGTGGGCCCGCTCTATCCTGAGAAGCTCCGACAGGAACGACGCACGATGTGAGGCACCGAGGTGGACGACGAGACTTCGGCCCGCACCCTGTTCCCGGGGCCGGACCCCACCGCGACCGTCCACCGCGACGCCGACTGGGCGGCGACCCAGCTGGGACCGATCGACACCTGGCCCCCCGAACTCACGGCGGCCGTGCGGACCGTCGTCCCGTCCCGGGTGCCCATGCTGCTGTGCTGGGGGCCGGAGCTGGTGCAGATCTTCAACGACGCCTTCCGGCCCCTGCTCGGGGAGAAGTTCCCGGCGGCGGCGGCCCAGCGAGCCGCCGAGTGCTGGGAAGAGATCTGGGACGTCATCGGGGCTCTCGTCACCCAGGCGCAGCGTGGGGAGCCGACCCTGTCGGAGCGGATGCAACTGTTCATGCACCGCTTCGGCTACACGGAAGAGACGTACTGGACGTTCTCCTACAGCCCCGTCCGCGCCGCCGACGGCACGGTCGCCGGCATCTTCGTCGCCACCACCGACGTCACCGAGCAGGTGCTCGCCGAGCGCCGGGCCGCCGTCCTGCGGGAACTCGGCCAGCTCGCGATGACGGAGACGGCCACCGCCCACGACGCCTGCCGGGCCGCGCTCGGTCTGCTCGGCGGTCACGAGGACGATCTGCCGTTCGGCAGTGCCCACCTGTGCTGCGAGGGGGTGATGGTGACGGTGGCCGAGTTCGGCGCCGCCCCCGGCGTCGTGTCGGACCTGTCGGAAGTGATCGCACGGGTGGCCGGGTCCGGCAAGGCCGAGGCCGTCGCGGACCTCGGTCCCGACCGCGACACCGCGGTGGTCCTGCCCCTCCCGGTCTCCGGGGGCGGCCCGGCCGGTGCACTCGTCCTCGGAACGAGCCGGTTCCGCGAGCTCGACGAGCAGTACCGGGTGTTCCTGGACATGGTCGCGGTCCGCGTGTCCACGGCGCTGTCCGATGCGCAGGCCTACGAGGCCGAACGCCGGCGAGCGGCCGAGCTCGCCGAGCTCGACGCCGCCAAGAGCCGGTTCTTCGAGAACGTCAGCCACGAGTTCCGCACCCCGCTGACCCTGCTCCTCGGCCCGCTGCAGACCCTGCTCGACGAGCACACCGCCGCGTTGCCTCCCGCCCAGGTCGCCGCCGTGGCCGCGGCGCGGCGGGCCGCACTGCGTCTGCAGCGGCTCGTCGACATGCTCCTCGACGTCGCCCGGGGCGACGCCGGCCGGCTCGCCGCGCACAGCGAGCCCACCGACATCGTCGCGGTGACGCGCGACGGAGCCGAGCTGTTCCGGGACGCGGCGGACCTTGCGGGGCTCGCCCTCGAGGTCGACGTCGACGATGTGCCGAGCCGGTACGTGGCCATCGACCGCACGATGTGGACACACATCGTGCTGAACCTGTTGTCCAACGCGATCAAGTTCACCCAGGCGGGATCGGTCTCGGTGACCCTGCGGGGTGACGGGGCGAACCTGGTGCTGCGCGTCGCAGACACGGGCACGGGCATCGCGGAGGCCGAGCGCGGCAAGATCTTCGACCGCTTCTACCAGATCGGCGACCGGTCCGGCCGCAGCCGCGAGGGGTCGGGCATCGGACTGTCCCTCGTCGCGCAGTTCGTCGCCGCCCTGGGTGGTTCGGTGTCCGTCGACGACGTCGCCCCGCACGGGACGGTGTTCACGGTGACGGTGCCCGCGGTGCCGAGCTCCCAGCCGGCGCCCGGCGCCGCGGACGACGTCGTGGCTTCGGCGGGCGCGGCGTACCTGGGAGAGGTCGAGGCGTGGCGGCCCGTCGCGGTGCCCGCAGCCGGCCCGCGCGAGGGACAACCGTGCATCCTCCTCGTCGAGGACAACGCGGACATGCGTGACCACCTTCTCGGTCTGCTCACGGCCCAGGGCTGGCACGTCGACGCCACGGCCGACGCCGAGTCCGCGCTCGAGCGGATCCGGGCCGAGCTTCCCGACCTGCTCCTCACCGACGTCATGCTGCCGGGGCGGAGCGGGTTGTCGCTCCTGCAGGACGTGCGCGACGACGAACGGCTGGCGCGGCTTCCGGTGATCCTGCTCACGGCCCGGGCCGGATCGGAGTCCGCCGTCGAGGGACTGCGAGCCGGTGCCGACGACTACGTCGTCAAGCCGTTCCATCCCAGCGAGCTCACGGCGCGGGTCCGGGTGCACCTGGAGATGTCGCGGCTACGGGAGGAGCTGCTCGCCGCGAGTGCGCACGAGGCCGCCTCGCTCCGGATCGCTTTGGATACCCGGAGTGTCACGAGCCGCGCCGTCGGCCTGCTCATGGCAGCGCACCGGGTCGACGCGGACACCGCATTCGCGCAGCTGTCGGCGATGTCCCAGGCGACGAACGTGAAGGTCCGTACGCTCGCGGCCGAGATCGTCGAGAACTTCACGGCGTCGCTCACCGAGCAGCCGCCTCCGCAGCCGTGACGGACCTGCCCGCGTGCGGCCCTGCCGATTCCGGGTCACCCGGGGTCGGCCGGTAAACTGCGGGGCGTCCGGTGTCCGTCCCCGGGCGCCAGCACTACTACCGAGGAGCAGCACGTGGCTCGTGTCGTCGTCGAAGTCATGCCCAAGGCCGAGATTCTCGATCCGCAGGGCCAGGCCATTGTCGGGGCGCTGTCGCGACTGGGCTTCGCGGGCGTGTCCGACGTCCGTCAGGGAAAGCGCTTCGAGCTCGAGGTCGACGGCAGCGTCGGCGACGCCGAGGTCGAGAAGATCGCCGAGGCGCTGCTGGCCAACACGGTCATCGAGGACTGGACCGTGCGCCGGATCGACGGTGACGCATGAGTGCACGCGTCGGGGTCATCACCTTCCCGGGCACGCTCGACGACATCGATGCGGCCCGCGCCGTCGAACTCGCCGGCGGTGAGGCCGTCAGCCTCTGGCACGGCGACGCCGACCTGAGGGGAGTCGACGCGGTGATCGTGCCCGGTGGCTTCTCCTACGGCGACTACCTGCGCTGCGGCGCCATCGCGCGCTTCGCCCCCGTCATGGGCAAGGTCGTCGAGGCCGCTCGGGGCGGTATGCCGGTGCTCGGCATCTGCAACGGCTTCCAGGTGCTGTGCGAGGCCGGTCTGCTGCCGGGTGCCCTCACCCGCAACGAGGGCCTGCACTTCATCTGCCGCGATCAGTGGCTGAAGGTGGAGTCGAACGACACCGCGTGGACCACCCGTTACGAGGCCGGTGCCGAGATCCTGGTGCCCCTCAAGTCGGGTGAGGGCCGGTTCCAGGCTTCGGAGGAGGTGCTGGACGAACTGGAGGGCGAGGGCCGCGTGGTGTTCCGCTACGCCGGCGACAACCCGAACGGCTCCCAGCGCGGCATCGCGGGCATCTCGTCGGCGAACGGACGCGTCGTCGGTCTGATGCCGCACCCCGAGCACGCCACCGAAGCACTCACGGGCCCCAGCGACGACGGGCTCGGCATGTTCTACAGCGTTCTCGACGCGGTCGTCTCCGCCTGACACCCGTTCGTAGGCAGGGTCAGGTCGAAGCGGGCGCCCCGCCCGGGCCCGTCGCTCGCGGCCGTGAGGTCGCCGCCGTGGGCGCGGGCGAGGCTGCGCGCAATGGTCAGGCCCAGGCCGCTGCCGCCGGGGCTGCGGGCCGGATCGACCCGGTGGAACCGCTCGAACACCGCGTCGAGCTGATCCGCGGGTATGCCGTCGCCCGTGTCGCGCACCCGCACCAGGACGGTCGCCCGGTCCGTGCGCTCGCACGTGACGACCACCCGGCCCCCGGCCGGCGTGTGCCGTAGGGCGTTCTCGAGCAGGTTCGTCAGGATCTGTGCGACCCGCTGCGGATCGAACCGGACCGGCGGCAGCACCTCGGGCGGTTCCGCCTCGAGTCCCACCTGCTTGTCGGCGAACCGCGGGGTCGCGGCCGACACCGACGCCGCCACCGTCGCGGCGAGGTCGCCCTCCTCGGGGTGCAGGTCGAGCGCGTGCTCGTCCGCGGCGGAGAGGTCGGACAGGTCCGACACGAGACGCCGCAATCGGTCGAGCTGATCGTGCATCACCTGCCACGAGGTGGCGTCGGCGGGCAGTACGTCGTCTTCGATGCCTTCGAGGTAGGCCTCGAGCGTCGCGACGGGGGTGCGCAGTTCGTGAGCGAGATCGTCGAGGAGCCGGCGTCGGGAGAGTTCGGTGGTGTAGAGACGGCCTGCCATGTCGGCGAAGGCGTTCTCGAGCCGGGCGAAGTCCGCGTCGCCGGACCGGGTGATCGGCACGTCGTAGCGGCCGCGGGCGACATGGCCCGTGGCCTCGACCAGCCGGCTCACCGGCGCGGTGATGCGGCGCATCAGGACGACGGACGTGATCGCGGCGGCCCCGAGCGCGACGGCCGCCCCGGCGGCGAGCGCGACCGCCCCGGCCTGCGCGAACGCCTCCTCGGTGTGCAGGCGCACCTGCGCGTTCTCCACACCCGCGTGGGCCAGGTGGTAGTGGAACAGCGGGGCGGCCACCAGCGTCGCGACCACGGTGAGTGTCGCCGCCCCGACGAGCAGCACGAGCAACTGCGCGATCAGCAGCCGCCCCCGCAGTCCCAGCCGGTTCACCCCGTGGCCTCCATCGCGTACCCGACTCCGCGCACCGTACGGACGAAGCGGGGGGCGGCGGCGTCGTCGCCGAGCTTGCGGCGCAGCGCACGGATGTGGACGTCGACGATGTGCTCGTCGCCGAACCAGTTCGGCCCCCACACCTCGTCGATGATCTGCCGCCGTGACAGCGCCGCCGACGGTCGATCCGAAAGTGCCAGCAGCACATCGAATTCCGTGCGTGTCAGCGCGACGGGTGCGTCGTCGACCGAGACGGTGCGCGACACCGGATCGACGACGAGCCCGCCGATGCGGCGCGGTGCCTCCGACGCGGTGCCGCTGCGGGGCCGGCGCAGCATCGCCCGTACCCGGGCGACGAGTTCCCTCGGCCCGAAAGGCTTCACGACGTAGTCGTCGGCTCCCACCGACAGGCCGATGACCTTGTCCACCTCGTCGCCCCGGGCGGTGAGCATGAGCACGTACGCGTCGGAGAACGTCCGCAGTTGCCGGCACACCTCGATCCCGTCGAAACCCGGGAGCATCAGGTCGAGCACGACGAGCACCGGATCCGTTCGCCGGGCGAGCGCGACGGCCGTCGGCCCGTCGTGGGCGAGTGCGACCTCGAAGCCCTCCCGTTCGAGATAGCTGGCCACCACCTTCGCCAGGGCTGCTTCGTCGTCGACTACGAGGATGCGCGGGCCGGGGGTGTGCACGCGGCCAGGGTACCCAGCGCTCACGGCCGCCCGTTCCTCGTCGCGGGGCGGGTGCGCGACCGGATGGCTCTGCCCGGCGACCGAGGGGGTGCCTCGCGTGCCGGGCATGCGGGTCATCGCCGCATCCGTCGCGGAGACCGCGCGTCCAGTTCGTCGCGCAGGGTCCGGTAGGTCTCGAGGTCGATCTCGCCGGAGGCGAGCCGCCGATCCAGGATCCGGCGGGCATCGTCGCCGGAATCCGGTGGTGCCGCGGCCCGGATCACCGCCCACACCACCACCCCGGCGAGCAACAGCCAGAACACACCCATCGCGAGGGCCGCGGCCCAGCCCGCGCCGCCGTACCAACCCATCATCGCGCACCTCCTGTGACGAGTGTGCGCGCCGCCGCATGTGGGCGGGCCCTGCGGACGATGAAGTTTCGATGAAGGACCGGCCGGGCCAGGGCCTGCGGCACCGGACCCGGCCGATGCGACGAGTACGTTCGAATCATGTTGTGGAACAAGAGAGTAGTAGCGGCGGCGGCAGCGGTGCCGCTGGCTGTGGTGATCGCGGCGTGTGGCAGCGACGAGCCGCAGCAACAGGCAGGGACGTCGGCCCCGGGCACGTCCCAGACCTCGGCTCCGGCCGCGCAGGCGCAGTTCGCCGACGCGGACGTCGAGTTCCTGCAGGAGATGTACCCCCATCACGCGCAGGCCGTGCAGATGGCCCAGGCCGTGCCCGAGCGCAGCGAGGATCCGCAACTGATCGACCTCGCCGCCCGCATCGAGGCCGCCCAGGAACCCGAGATGGAGCAGATGGAGTCGCTGCTCGCGGAGTGGGGGCAGGAGGCACCGGACGAGGACGGGATGGGGCACGGCGGCATGGGGATGCCCGGCGGCATGCCGGGAATGATGTCCGACGACGAGTGGGATTCCATGATGGGGGCCCGCGGCATGGACTTCGACCGCATGTGGCTGACCATGATGATCGCCCATCACGAGGGTGCGATCGAGATGTCGCAGACCGAGCTGGCCGAGGGAGTGAACCCGGAGGCGCGGCAACTCGCCGAGTCGATCATCGCGACACAGCAGGCGGAGATCGACGAGATGCGCGCCATGCTCGAGCAGTAGTTCCACCGCCGTGACCGAATCGTGACCGCCCCAATCCTTCCATTGATACCCCCTGGGGGTATCAATGGAAGGGTCCACGGAAACGGAAACGGATCGAGGCGAAAGCCATGACACAGCTCGCACACCACGGACACGGGGCCCACACCGCGCCACCCGGAGGGAACGACACCGGGCGCAGCCGGGACCGGCACGCCGGTCACGGGCCGCACGGTGAGATCTTCCGGCGCAGATTCTGGGTGAGCCTGGTCCTCGCGGTTCCGATCGTGGTCTTCAGCGCCATGTTCGCCGACCTGCTCGGCTACCCGCTGCCCGACGCCGCGTGGGCCGGATGGGTCTCGCCCGTCCTGGGCACGGTCGTCTTCGTCTACGGCGGCAGCCCCTTCCTCGTCGGCGGGTGGAACGAGCTGCGCGACCGCCGGCCCGGAATGATGCTGCTCATCGCCATGGCCATCAGCGTCGCGTTCGCGGCGTCCTGGGTGACCACGCTCGGACTGGGCGGGTTCGACCTCGACTTCTGGTGGGAACTGGCGCTGCTGATCGTGATCATGCTGCTCGGGCACTGGCTCGAGATGCGGGCGCTGGGCTCGGCGTCGCGCGCGCTCGACGCCCTGGCCGCGATGCTGCCCGACACGGCCGAGAAGGTGACCGCGGACGGCGTGGTGCCGGTCCCGCTCGGCGACCTCACCGTCGGCGATGTCGCCCTGGTGCGGGCCGGTGCGCGCGTCCCGGCCGACGGGACGGTCGTCGACGGCCGCGCCGAGGTGGACGAGTCGATGATCACCGGTGAGTCCCGCGCCGTGCCCCGCGCCGTCGGCGACACCGTCGTCGCCGGCACGATCGCCACCGACAGTGCACTGCGCGTGCGCATCACCGCGGTGGGGGAGGACACCGCGCTCGCCGGCATCCAGCGCATGGTCGCCGACGCGCAGGCCTCGTCCTCCCGAGCCCAGGCGCTCGCGGACCGGGCCGCCGCCTTCCTCTTCTACTTCGCCACCCTCGCCGGTGTCCTCACCTTCGCCGTGTGGACGCTGCTCGGCAACCTCGACGAGGCCGTCGTCCGTACCGTCACGGTCCTGGTCATCGCGTGCCCGCACGCGCTGGGCCTGGCCATTCCGCTCGTCATCGCGATCTCGACCGAGCGCGCCGCCCGCGCCGGCGTACTCGTCAAGGACCGGCTGTCGCTCGAGCGGATGCGCGGCGTGGACGTCGTCCTGTTCGACAAGACCGGGACCCTCACCCAGGGCCGGCACGTCGTCACCGACGTCGTCGCCACCGCCGGCACCACCGAGGACGACCTGCTGGCCCTGGCGGCCGCCGTCGAATCCGACAGCGAGCACCCCGTCGCCCGCGCCGTCGTTGCCGCCGCCGGAGGCCGGGCCGCGGTGCCGGCGAAGGACTTCCGGTCCCTGCCCGGACGCGGGGTGCGAGCCGTGGTGGACGGGGCCACCGTGTTCGTCGGCGGTCCGGCCGTCCTCGCGGACCTGGGGGCGCACGTTCCCGCCGACGTCGAGGCCGCGACCGGACCCTGGGTCGCGCGCGGGGCGTCGGTGCTGCACGTCGTGCGCGACGGTGCTGTGCTCGGGGCCGTCGCGCTCGAGGACGCGGTGCGCGAGGAGTCGCGGCAGGCGATCGACGCCCTGCACGCACGCGGAGTGAAGGTCGCCATGATCACCGGGGACGCGCTCCAGGTGGCCGACGCCGTCGCCGCCGACCTCGGTATCGACGAGGTGTTCGCGAACGTGCTGCCCGAACACAAGGACGCGAAGGTCGCCGAGCTGCAGGCCCGCGGGCACCGCGTCGCGATGGTCGGCGACGGCGTCAACGACGCGCCGGCCCTGGCCCGCGCCGACGTCGGCATCGCCATCGGCGCGGGCACCGACGTCGCCGTCGAGTCGGCCGGGGTGGTCCTGGCCGCCGACGACCCGCGTGCCGTGCTGTCGGTGATCGCCCTGTCGCAGGCGAGTTTCCGCAAGATGTGGCAGAACCTGGTCTGGGCCACCGGGTACAACATCGTCGCGGTGCCGCTCGCGGCCGGTGTGCTGGCCTTCGCCGGGGTGGTGCTGCCGCCCGCGGTCGCCGCGGTGCTCATGTCGGTGTCCACGATCGTCGTGGCGCTCAACGCGCAGTTGCTGCGCCGGTTGGAGCTGGATCCGGCGAAGATCGCAGCCGGGAGCTGACCCGATCGTCGTCCGGCGTGGCGAGAGAACATGACGAGAAAGGGACCCCGTCGCCGTCCCGATCGGCGGCGGGGCCCCTTCTTCTCCGGTCCGGAGCGGCCCCCAACCGGCTCCGGCCGGCACTGCCGAATCCCCCGATCGGCCGTGCCGGGCACCACTATGCCGCATGTCGCGGTCCGTGTCTCGAGTAGCATTACGCATCTTTCCCCGGGGCTGTCCGGCCTCGGGGCTGTCCGGCCGCCGGGGCGGAACGTGCCCGAGCGCAGCGGTCCGCCGCGAATTCCGCCTTTCCGGGGCACGGGAACGTCCCGGCGTGTCACGCTCGAACCATGAAGACTCGGACTGCTGTGGTGGCGGCGGTCGCCGCCCTCTTCCTCCTCACCTCCTGTGGATCCGACGACGAGACGTCGGCGCCGGCGAGCACGACCCGCCCGGCCGGCAGCGTCGCCTCCAGCGTCGTCGAACGTGCCGTCGACGCGGCGAAGCTGGGGACGTTCGTCGCGACGTTCCGGACGGGATACCCGAACCTGGCCGACGGCAGGGACGATGCCTCCATCGAGGCGATCGTCACCGAAACCTGTCCGTTGATCGACGACGGTGCGAGCGACGAGGAGATCCGCGACAACGTCGCCGAACTGTCCACCAACGGTGCGGTCGCCCCCACCGATCAGCAGGTGGACCGCATCACCCAACTCGTTCGCGCCGCCTGCTGACGGCGTACCCGGTGCCGTTGCGGCGCAACGTTGTCGGCCCCGTCCGTTACCGTCCCGGCCATGGCACTGAACATCGGCATGATCACCTTCGACAGCGCCGACCCCGGTCCGCTCGCCACGTGGTGGGCCGAACAGACCGGCGGCCGGATCGAACAGGACAACGAGGGCTGGTTCTTCGTCGTCGGAATGCCCGGCACTCCACAGAAACTCGGGTTCCAGAAGGTTCCGGATCCGACGCCGGGCAAGAACCGGATCCACCTGGACCTGGTGGCGCCCGACCTCGACGCCGAGGTGAGCCGGCTCGTCGAGGCGGGTGCGAGCGAGGTGCACCGCCAGGACATGGGCGGGTTCCGGTGGGTGACGCTCGCCGACCCGGACGGCAACCAGTTCTGCGTGGCGAGCACCCCCTGAGGTCTGTCGGAAGAGCGTCG
>NZ_AJFC01000139.1:0-267 GCF_000256505.1 Rhodococcus sp. P14
TTGACGTCTCACCCTTCTCGGGGCGGCACGCCCATCGAGGCGGCATGCTCGCGCAGGTACTCGCGCAGGTAGGGCATGGTGAAGTCGAGCCGGCCGTAGCCGGCGGGTTCGACGAGTTCGGCGTTGATCAACCGGAGCCGGTACTGGCTGGCGTAGGTGCCGTTCACGCCGAGGCGTCGTGCGACGTCGCCGATCCGGCTGGGACCGTCGTCGACCGCCATGGCGACGAGGAAGCTGCGGTCGATCTGCGACAGATCGGCCAAGGTC
>NZ_AJFC01000140.1:0-18811 GCF_000256505.1 Rhodococcus sp. P14
GTCGGCGACATCCTCGGCGGTGATGTGTTCCCGGTCCGGACGGCGGCGCCACACGTTGTGGCCCACCAGCTGGATCAGGAAGGGATATCCGCCGGTGGCGGCCGCGGCCGTGCGGCACTGCTCGTCCGCGATCGAGCGTCCCGACTCCTCGACGGGGACGCGGATCGCCTCGGCGACGTCGTCGAGGGACACGGGGCCGAGGACGTGCCGGTCGGCGCGGCGCAGGAACGTGACGACGTCGTCGCTCAGCAGGTCGCTCACCGCGGCCGGGAGGCCGGCGCCGACGAACGCCAGCTCCCGCTCCTCCCGGAACGCGTGCTGGACGACGGCGCCGAGCTCGCGCAGGTCGCCACTGCGCCGGCGGTGCATCTCGTCGACGCTGATCAGCAGCCCGGTGCCGTGGCCGGCCAGGATGCCGGTCAGCTCCTCGAGCTGCCGGCGCAAGCCGGCCTCGGGCCGGCCCTCCGCGACGTCGGTCCAGCTCACCGAGACCCCGGCGACGGACCCGCCGGTCAGCCGGCGCCGGGCCGGTGGGTCGCGATGCTCGTGCAGCAGCCGGGGCAGGTGCTCGCGGGTGAGCCGGTCGACGAGCCCGGGGGTGGCGGTCTCGGAGATCACCAGCCAGCCCCGGCGGCGGGCCTGCTCCTCGGCCTGGTTGAGCATCACGGTCTTCCCGACCCCGCGTGCACCGGTGTAGAGGGTGGCGCGTCCGGGCGCGCCCGGACCGTCGTCGAGCGAGGCGCCGAAGTCCTCCACCAGGTCGCCGCGCCCCACGAGCAGGGGCGGCGTCACCCCGAACGACGGTCTGAACGGGTTCCGCACCCGGCCAGCCTAGCTGGATTTTTAGCTCCTTTTAGTTCTTTTGGTGCTTTTAGCGGTGTATAGCGGTGCGGGCGGTGCGAGGATGCACCCATGCCTACGACTACCGCCGCCGACGCCCAGGGCCTGTGCAACTTCGTGGATCTGTCGCCGTCGCCGTTCCACGTGTGCGCAACCGTCGCCGCCGCTCTCGCCGACGCGGGCTTCACGCAGCTCACCGAGACCGAGGTGTGGCCGAGCGAGCCCGGCCGCTACTACCTGCTGCGGGGCGGTTCGCTGATCGCGTGGAGCACCGAAGGCGCCGACGGCGACCCCGCCCGCCCGTTCCGGATCGTGGGCGGGCACACCGACAGCCCCAACCTGCGGGTCAAGCAGCATCCGGACCTCACCTCGGCGGGCTGGCAGCTGGTCGGCCTCGAACCGTACGGGGGAGCCTGGCTGAACTCGTGGCTGGACCGCGATCTCGGCATCTCCGGCCGGCTCACCGTACGGACCGGCACCGGGGCCGAGGACGTCCTCGTGCGCGTCGATCGGCCGATCCTGCGCGTGCCGCAACTCGCCATCCACCTGTCGGAGGACCGCAAGGGCGTGCAACTGGATCCGCAGCGCCACGTGAACGCCGTGTGGGGAGTGGGCACCGCGCCGCGGTCCTTCCTCGCCTTCCTCGCGGAGGCCGTCGAGGTGGAGGCCGACGCGATCCTGGGCTGGGAGCTGATGACCCACGATCTCGCCCCGTCCACCCTGATCGGGGCGGATGCGGACCTGCTCAGCGCGCCGCGCCTGGACAACCAGGGCACCTGCTACGCCGGGACCGCGGCGCTGCTCGCGGCCGTCGGCCACGTCGCCGGGAACGGTGGCCCGGCGCCGGTGCTCGCGCTGTTCGACCACGAGGAGGTCGGCAGCATGTCCGACCGCGGGGCGTTCTCCGACCTGTTGACCACCGTGCTCGAACGGGTCGTGCTGGCCCGGGGCGGCGGCCGCGAGGACTTCCTCCGGACGATGGCCGGCTCGGTGGTGGCCTCCGGAGACATGGCTCATGCCACCCACCCGAACTACCCCGACCGCCACGAGCCCGCCCACCGCATCGCGGTGAACGGCGGCCCCGTGCTCAAGGTCAACCAGAACCTGCGCTACGCCACCGACGCCGCCGGCGCCGCTGCCTTCGCGCTCGCCTGCGAGCAGGCCGGAGTGCCGTTGCAGCGCTACGTGCATCGCGCCGACCTGCCGTGCGGTTCGACGATCGGCCCCATCACCGCCTCCCGGACCGGACTGACGACCGTCGACGTCGGGGCCCCGCAGCTCGCGATGCACTCGGCGCGCGAACTCATGGGAACGAAGGACGTCACCGCGTACGCCCGCGCGCTCGAGGCGTTCCTCACTCCGCCCAACTGACCGGCACGGTGCGGCATCCGGTGCCAGACTGAGGGGACAACACGCCCGACCGCGAACGGTGGTGATCCTGTGACCGGCCCGTCGTTCCCCGACCATCTGCTGACCCTCGCCGAATGGGCGGAACTGCCCGAGTACGAACAGTTCCACGTCGAGGTCTGCGAGGGGGTCCTGTCGGCGTCGCCGCGGCCCGGGTACCTGCACCAGCACGTCGCGTTCGGGCTGGTCGCCCAGCTCGCCGACCAGCTGCCGAAGGAACTCGCCGTGCTCGGCGACGTGGAGGTGCTGCTCACCGAGACCCCGCTGACGGTGCGCTGCCCGGACGGCATCGTCGTCGACCGCGCACTGGTGGATGCCGATCCGGACCGCGCGACGGGGACCGACGTCCGGCTGGTGGTGGAGGTCATGGCCGAGGGCTCCGTCCGCACCGACCGCGTCACCAAGTTCTCCGAGTACGCCGAGGCCCGTATCCCCGTGTACTGGATGATCGACCTCGTCGAGCCCGCCACGCTCGGGGTGTTCGTGCTCGACGACGGGTGGTATCGCTACGAGGGCGAGTACACGGGCAAGGTGACGCTCCCGGTCGCGGGGCACCGCGTGAGCGTGGACCTCGACGCCTTGACGGCGGTGCGGCCGCCCCAGCGGTCCGCACCGGTGGACGGAGCCGGGCGTGCACCCGGATAGACTGGCCGCGGCAGCGCGCGCCCGGCCTGCCGTTTCGATCCCAGAGTGAAGGGACCCGACGCCCAGTGTCACCGCAGGTGGATACCGTCACCCACGCCGCCGAAACCCCCGAAGTCGCCCAGCCCTTCCGTGAGCTGGGACTGAAGGACGACGAGTACGCCCGCATCCGGGAGATCCTGGGCCGTCGTCCCACGGATGCCGAGCTGGCCATGTACTCGGTGATGTGGTCCGAGCACTGCTCCTACAAGTCCTCCAAGGTGCACCTGCGGTACTTCGGGGAGACCACCACCGACGAGATGCGGGCCTCGATGCTCGCGGGCATCGGTGAGAACGCCGGCGTCGTCGACATCGGCGACGGCTGGGCGGTCACCTTCAAGGTCGAGTCCCACAACCATCCGTCCTACGTCGAGCCGTACCAGGGTGCCGCGACCGGTGTCGGCGGCATCGTCCGCGACATCATGGCGATGGGTGCCCGTCCGATCGCGGTCATGGACCAGTTGCGCTTCGGCGCCGCGGACGCGCCCGACACCCGGCGCGTCGTCGACGGCGTGGTCCGCGGCATCGGTGGGTACGGCAACTCCCTCGGCCTGCCCAACGTCGGCGGCGAAACCGTCTTCGACGCCTCCTATGCCGGCAACCCCCTGGTCAATGCGCTGTGTGCCGGGGCGATGCGCACGGAGGACCTGCACCTGGCGTTCGCGTCGGGCACGGGCAACAAGATCATCCTGTTCGGCGCGCGCACGGGCCTCGACGGCATCGGCGGCGTGTCCGTCCTGGCGTCGGAGACCTTCGACGGTGACGAATCCGGTTCCGGACAGGAAGCCGGCCCCTCGAAGTCCCGCAAGAAGCTGCCGGCGGTGCAGGTGGGGGATCCGTTCACCGAGAAGGTGCTCATCGAGTGCTGCCTCGACCTCTACCGCGAGAAGCTCGTCGTCGGCATCCAGGACCTCGGCGGCGCCGGCCTCGCCTGCGCGACCTCCGAGCTGGCCGCCGCCGGCGACGGCGGCATGCACGTCGCGCTCGAGCGGGTTCCGATGCGCGCGACCGGCATGACCCCCGCCGAGGTGCTCTCGAGCGAGTCCCAGGAGCGCATGTGCGCCGTCGTGACCCCGGAGAACGTCGACGCCTTCATGGCCGTGTGCAAGAAGTGGGACGTGCTGGCCACCGTGATCGGCGAGGTCACCGACGGCGACCGGCTCGTCATCGACTGGCACGGTGAGACCGTCGTCGACGTGCCGCCGCGCACCGTCGCGCACGAGGGCCCGGTGTACCACCGCCCGGTGCAGCGCCCGGAGTCCCAGGACTCGCTCGTCGCGGACACCACTGCGGGGCTGAAGCGGCCGCAGACGCCCGAGGAACTGAAGGCGACCCTGCTGAAGATGATCGGCTCGCCGCAGCTGTGCAGCCGCAAGTGGATCACCGAGCAGTACGACCGCTACGTCCGCGGCAACACGGTGCTCGCCGAGCACGCCGACGCGGGCGTGATCCGCGTCGACGAGCAGACCGGCCGCGGGATCGCGCTCGCCACCGACGCTTCGGGCCGCTACACCCAGCTCGACCCGTACGCCGGCGCGCAGCTCGCCCTCGCCGAGGCCTACCGCAACGTCGCCGTCACCGGTGCCACCCCGAAGGCCGTGTCCAACTGCCTGAACTTCGGCTCGCCCGAGGATCCGGGCGTGATGTGGCAGTTCCAGCAGGCCGTGCGCGGTCTCGCCGACGGGTGCGCGCAGCTCGGCATTCCCGTCACCGGCGGCAACGTCAGCTTCTACAACCAGACCGGGGCCACTCCGATCCTGCCGACCCCGGTCGTCGCCGTGCTCGGCGTGATCGACGACGTGCACCGCCGCATCCCCACCGGCCTCGGCCTCGAGCCGGGCGAGACGCTCATCCTGCTGGGGGAAACCCGCGACGAGTTCGACGGCTCGATCTGGGCGCAGGTCGAGCACGATCACCTCGGTGGCGTCCCGCCGAAGGTCGACCTCGAGCGGGAGCGGCTGCTCGCCGAGATCCTCACCGCCGCCTCGCGCGACGGCCTGGTCTCCGCCGCCCACGACCTGTCCGAGGGCGGTCTCGCGCAGGCGGTCGTCGAGGCCGCGCTGGCCGGCGAGACCGGCTGCCGGATCCTGCTGCCGGAGGACGCGGACCCGTTCGTGACCCTGTTCTCCGAGTCCGCCGGCCGGGTGCTGGTGGCGGTGCCGCGCACCGAGGAGACCCGCTTCACCGGCATGTGCACGGCGCGCGACATGCCGTGGGTGCGGATCGGGGTCGTCGACGAGGGCTCCGACTCCGTCGAGGTGCAGGGTCTGTTCTCGGTCACGACGGCCGAACTGCGCGAGGTCTACGAGGGCACACTTCCGGCGTTGTTCGGGTGAGCGATGGTCGGTTCCCAGGTCGATCGGCTGGCGTCGATAGAGGCCCGGCAGGGCCGGATCATCGACGCGGTCACCGAATTCGGTGACCGCCACCCCCACACCGCCCAGGTGTGGGGGGCACTGAGCCTGGATTTCACCGGCATCGCCTTCGCGGCCCTGTTCTTCTGCTGGTCGCTGACTCCGTCGCTGCTGCCTCGCGACTGGTTGTTCCAGGGGCTGATCGGCGGCATCAACGTCGCCATCGGCTACGGGGTGGGATGTGCCGTCGGCTGGGCCGGCAACCGGCTGCTGGCGAAGCGGCCGTGGTGGCCACCGCCGCTGCCCGTGCTGCGGGCGATCAAGGTGGCGGTCCCGGTCGCCGCCGTGCTCGCGTCGCTGGTGGCGCTGGTGTTCGCGTCGCGGCAGCAACGCCAGCTGGCCGCGCTGATGAACGCCGAGGGCACCACGACCAGCGGGTATCTGCGGACCCTGGTGCTCGCCGCCGCCGTCGCGCTCACCCTGATCGCCACCTGGCGCGGCCTGCGCGAACTCGCGGGGATCGTCGCGTGGCAGCTGGTGCGGCGTCTGCGCATACCGCCGGGGGCCGCGCGTTCGCTCGGTGCGCTGCTGGTGGTGCTGGTGGTGTTCATGCTCATCGACGGTGTGCTGGCCCGGGGCGCCTACGCGGGACTGAACTGGGTGTTCGGCATCCACAACAACGAGACCCGGCCGGGAGTCACGCAGCCGCTCGTGCCCGAGAAGTCCGGGAGCCCCGAGTCGTTCGCGGCGTGGGACACCCTCGGCTACCAGGGGCGCGACTTCGTCGGCCGAGGTCTCGACGCCGCCGAGCTGACCGCGATCAACGGTGTTCCGGCCCGGGAACCGATCCGGGTCTACGCGGGACTCGAGACCGCCGACACCCCCGAGGCGCGTGCCGACGTCGTGATCGACGAGCTCGAACGCACCGACGCGTTCGACCGCGAGGTGCTCGTGATCATCCCGACCACCGGAACGGGATGGGTCAATCCGACCGCGGCGATGATGATGGAGCTCGTCCACAACGGCGACGTCGCCCTCGTCGCGTGGCAGTACTCGTACATGCCGAGCTGGATCTCCTTCCTCGCCGACCGTGAGAAGGCCGCGGCCGCCGGCGACATGCTCATCGATCGGGTTCACAACCGGTGGCTCGCCCAGTCCGCCGAGCATCGGCCGGAGCTGTATGTGTACGGGGAGAGCCTCGGAACCCAGTCGGGGGAGGGCGCTTTCGGCACGGTCGCCGCGATCCGCGACACCGTCGACGGCGTCCTGTGGGTCGGCCCGCCCAACTCGAACCGCCTGTGGCGCCAGCTCGTCGACCGCCGAGACCCGGGCACGACCGAGGTCGAACCGGTGTACGCGGACGGCCTGGTGGTGCGCTTCGCCGACGACCGCGCGTCGATCGGGGAGCCCGACACCCCGTGGCTGTTCCCCCGGATCCTGTACCTGCAGCACGCGTCCGATCCGGTGGTGTGGTGGTCCCCGGACCTGATCGTCAGCCGGCCGGACTGGCTGTCCGAACCGCCCGGCCCCGACCGGCTTCCGCAGATGCGCTGGTTCCCGTTCGTGACCTTCTGGCAGGTCTCGGCGGATCTGACCAACGCCGCCGGGGTGCCCGACGGGCACGGTCACAACTACGGCACCACGGTGCTCGACGGCTGGATCGCGGTCACTGCGCCCGACGGCTGGACCGAGGCCGACACCGAGCGGGTGCGGTTCGCGCTGACCGTCATCGACGATCTGCAGGGACCGGAGAAGTGAGCCGGCCGGGACGGAGTCACCGCCGGCCGTGGCTCGGTCCGGCGGTCGCCGCGGCGGTCGTGGGCTGGGGCGCGGTGCTGCCGGCCACCCGGATCGGGCCGCGCGGGCGCGCCGTGCTCTCGGCGACCGTCGGCACCGCCGCGGTGTTCGCGGCCCGGGCCGCGGGCGTCGAGCGGGGCATGCTGGGACTGGATCCGCGGCATCTCGTGTCCGGCGCGCGGTGGGGTCTGGCCGCCGCCGCCGTCCCGCTGGCCGCGTACGCAGGCATGCTCGCCGTCCCGTCGCTGCGGGCCCGGCTCGTCGACGAAGCCCGTGCCGAACGCGAGGACTTCTACGAATGGGTGGGGCTGCACATTCCGTTCGGCACCGTCGCCGCCGAGGAGCTGCTGTTCCGCAGCGTTCTCACGGCGCTGCTCGGTCCGGGCACGGCGGGGTCCGGTCTGCACGCGGCGGCGTTCGGGCTGTGGCACGTGCAGCCCGCACGGGACGCCGGTCATCACGTGCTCGGCACGGTGCTCGTCACCGGACTCTCGGCGGTGGTCTTCGACCGGCTGCGCCGCCGCAGCGGCAGCGTCCTCGCACCTGCCCTGCTGCACCTGGCACTCAACGTCGGCGGGGCCGTGGCGGTGCGGCTGGCGGGACTGCCCGCCGAGGACGACGACGCCGCCCGGCGTAGCTAGGCTGGCTCGCCGTGGCACCGCGCAAACCCGTCGACCCCGCCGAGCTCCGCGCCGCCGTCCTGCGGGTCGGTCCGTGGCTGCGGGACGAGACGGTCGACGCACCGGTCCGCGCCGACCTCGCGGCGGCGGTGCGCCTGACCGCTCGCGCCCTGGAGCAGGCGGCGCCCGGATCCAGCGTCGAGGTGCGGGTGCCGCCGTTCGTGGCGGTGCAGTGCATCGAGGGGCCCCGCCACACCCGGGGGACCCCGCCCAACGTCGTCGAGACCGGCCCGCGGACGTGGCTTCGTCTGGTCACGGGACTCGTCGATTTCGCCGACGCCGCCGCCGCGGGATCGCTGGACGCGTCCGGGAGCCGTGCCGCGGAGATCGCGCACTGGATGCCGCTGTTGCGGTTGTGAGCGCAAGGGCTGGGAACGGCGGAGGAGGCCCCGGTGACCCGTCGGAGCGGGGCATCGTCGGCCGACCCGTAGAATGGCCTTGCCTCTCTTTTGTCCAGCCCCCAGGGAGCACCCCGGTGACCAGTGCCGATCTGTCGGTTCACACACGTAATCTCCTCGCAGCCGAGGAACCCGAGAACGAACCTCGTGAGGAGTGCGGAGTCTTCGGAGTCTGGGCTCCGGGCGAGGATGTGTCCAAGCTCACGTACTACGGCCTCTATGCGCTGCAGCACCGGGGGCAGGAGGCGGCCGGTATCGCCGTCGCCGACGGCTCTCAGGTCCTCGTGTTCAAGGATCTCGGGCTGGTGAGCCAGGTCTTCGACGAGCAGACCCTCGCCGCCATGTCCGGGCACATCGCGATCGGGCACTGTCGCTACTCGACCACCGGGTCGACCACCTGGGAGAACGCCCAGCCGATCTTCCGCACGACCGCGGCCGGCACCGGCGTCGCGCTCGGCCACAACGGCAATCTGGTCAACACCGCCGAACTCGCCCAGCGTGCCCGGGAACTGGGCCTCGGCGACGACCGGCGGGCGGTCACGGCCACCACCGACTCCGACATCGTCGGCGCGCTGCTCGCGCACGCCGCCGCCGACAGCACGGTCGAGCAGGCGGCCCTCGAGCTGCTGCCGACCCTGCGCGGTGCCTTCTGCCTGACCTTCATGGACGAGCACACGCTCTACGCGGCGCGCGACCCGTGGGGAATCCGGCCGCTGTGCCTGGGCCGCCTGGACCGCGGCTGGGTCGTGGCCAGCGAGACCGCCGCGCTCGACATCGTCGGCGCGTCCTTCGTGCGCGACATCGAGCCCGGCGAGCTGCTCGCCATCGACGCCGACGGCGTCCGCTCGAGCCGCTTCGCGAACCCGGAGCCCAAGGGCTGCGTGTTCGAGTACGTCTACCTCGCGCGGCCGGACTCGACGATCGCGGGCCGCTCGGTGCACGCCACTCGCGTGGAGATCGGCCGGCGACTGGCCAAGGAACACCCGGTCGACGCGGACCTGGTCATTCCGGTGCCGGAGTCGGGCACCCCCGCC
Source organism: Rhodococcus sp. P14 (assembly GCF_000256505.1). Taxonomy (NCBI): domain Bacteria; kingdom Bacillati; phylum Actinomycetota; class Actinomycetes; order Mycobacteriales; family Nocardiaceae; genus Rhodococcus; species Rhodococcus sp. P14. Next base: position 9,192 of record NZ_AJFC01000140.1, read on the forward strand.
GCCGTCGGCTACGCGCAGGGCTCGGGGATCCCCTACGGCCAGGGCCTGATGAAGAACGCCTACGTGGGCCGTACCTTCATCCAGCCGAGCCAGACCATCCGCCAGCTCGGCATCCGGCTCAAGCTCAATCCGCTGCGCGAGGTCATCCGCGGCAAGCGGCTCGTCGTGGTCGACGACTCGATCGTGCGTGGCAACACCCAGCGGGCCCTGATCCGGATGCTCCGCGAGGCCGGTGCGCTCGAGATCCACGTGCGGATCGCGTCGCCGCCGGTGAAGTGGCCGTGCTTCTACGGCATCGACTTCGCATCCCCGGCCGAGCTGATCGCCAACGGCGGCGGCACCCGCGACGCCTCCGAACGGACCGGGCACGACTTCGACGAGATGGTGGAGATGGTGCGCCGGTCGATCGGCGCGGACTCCCTCGGATACATCTCGATCGACGGGATGATCGGCGCCACCGAGCAGCCCGCCTCGCGCCTGTGCGCCGCGTGCTTCGACGGGCACTACCCGATCGCGCTGCCGAAGGAGCACGCCGTCGGGAAGAACGTGCTCGAAGGGATGCTCGGCGGGGCCGCGGGGGCCACGCCGGCGCTCGACAACGACAACGCGGACGCCTTGAGCCGTCCCTAGACCCGCCCGCCGTCGCGAGGACGGCGGCCCCGGTTTCGCGTCGTCGCGCGTCGGCGGTCCGGCCCGGTCGGGTACCTTGAGGTGCGCGATCGGCGGGCTTCGGCGTGCGTTCGCGCGCCCGGCAGCGATGCCGATACACCTGTTCACCACAACTCGAGGCTGGAGCCGACAACCCATGACCGAGGACACAACCCCCGGAGCTTCCTACGCAGCGGCGGGCGTGGACATCGAGGCCGGCGATCGAGCCGTCGAACTGTTCGCGCCGCACGCGAAGAAGGCGACCCGCCCGGAGGTGCTCGGCGGCCTCGGTGGATTCGCGGGGCTGTTCGCGCTCAAGGGCGACTACAAGGAACCGCTGCTCGCGGCGTCCACCGACGGGGTCGGCACCAAACTGGCGGTGGCGCAGGCCCTCGACAAGCACGACACCGTCGGTCTCGACCTCGTGGCGATGGTCGTCGACGACCTCGTGGTCTGCGGCGCCGAGCCGCTCTTCCTGCAGGACTACATCGCGGTCGGGCGCGTGGTGCCCGAGCGGGTGGCCGAGATCGTCGGCGGCATCGCGGCGGGCTGCGTCCAGGCCGGCTGCGCCCTGCTCGGCGGCGAGACCGCCGAGCATCCCGGCGTGATGGCCGACGGGGACTACGACCTGTCCGCCACGGGTGTCGGCGTCGTCGAGGCCGACCGGCTGCTCGGGCCCGACCGGGTGCGTCCGGGCGACGTGGTGATCGCCATGGGTTCGTCGGGGCTGCACTCGAACGGATACTCGCTGGCCCGCAAGGTCCTTCTCGACATCGGCAAGATGAGCCTGACGGCGCACGTCGACGAGTTCAGCCGCAGCCTCGGCGAGGAACTGCTCGAGCCGACCCGGATCTACGCGAAGGACTGCCTCGCGCTGGCCGCCGAAACCGAGGTCCGCACGTTCTGCCACGTCACCGGCGGAGGGCTCGCGGGCAACCTGGCCCGGGTGATGCCGAAGGGACTCGTCGCCGAGCTCGACCGGACCACGTGGAGCCCGGCCCCGGTGTTCGGGCTCATCGCCCAGCGCGGCCGCGTCGAGCGGACCGAGATGGAGAAGACCTTCAACATGGGCGTCGGCATGGTCGCGATCGTCGCGCCCGAGGACGTCGACCGGGCCCTCGCGGTGCTCACCGCGCGCCACATCGACTGCTGGACGCTGGGCACCGTGCGCAAGTCTCAGGACCAGGACGACGTGCGCGCCGTGCTCGTGGGCGACCACCCGCGGTTCTGACCCGGCGCCGGTCCGGAGCCGACACCGGAAACGGAGTCGGCACCGGAGCCGGATCCGACACCGGATACGCGTCGCACCGATACGCGCAGCGCCCGGGCCGTGCAGGACGGCCCGGGCGCTGCGCGTCGTGGTGACGAAGTTTTCCGGATCGCCTCACCTGCCGGCCGGGTGTCGCAGCGGTGTGCGAGATCCGGACGGCGAGGAGGGTGCCAGCGAAGGGGGGAGTCGGTGGTCCGACTCCCCCCTCCTGTGCGTGAGGCTCGGGTCAGCGACGCCAGTCGTCGTCGTAGTCGTCGTCCCAGGGGGAACGACCGTCCGGTCCGGAACGCTGGTCTGCGAAGACCTCGTCCCGGTGCGAGTTGGGTGTACCGCCAGACAACTCCCGCTGGAGGCTCTCGAAGTCGGTGGCCGGTGAGCTGTACTTGAGCTCCCGTGCAACCTTGGTCTGCTTTGCCTTAGCCCGGCCGCGGCCCATGGCTAACCCCCTCGCGCCTTGACGGGGCGGCCTGGGGAATTTGGCGGCCCCGGTTAATTGAGTATTTTCCTGGCCACCACTCTAGCGTGGAAAAGTCGGTTCCGCCTCCACACACCTGGTGGCGCCGGTGTCCGATTGGTCTCACCCACAGGCGACCTGGGCAAATGCGGGACGAGGGAGCGTTCAGAGCACTCCGGGGATCGCCCGGACCGTGCCGACCCGGATCCCACCGCCGAGCACCGGCTGCGACGCGAGCTCCGCGTGCTCCTCGGACCACGTCACTCCGAGGTGGTGCAGCAGGGCGGCAGTGAGGGGAAGGCGGGCCCGCTCGTGGCCGTCGTCGATCTTCAGTGCGAACGCGGTGCCGTCCGGCAGGGCACCCGCGTGCACGCCGTCCGCCCCGGCCTTGCACAGCAGTCCCGGCACCGCGGGCATCAACCGGGCGTCGTCCTTGCCGGTGCCAGAGACGAGGTGCGGATGACTCCGGATCGCGTCGGCCACGGCCCGTTCCGGCGTCCCGGGCTCGGCCGTCGCCAGCCGCGAATAGGCCCGGGCGAGATTGACCAGGGGCAGCGGCACGATCGGCAGGCCGCACCCGTCGATTCCGAGATCGGTGTCCTCGACGTCGCCCGCGAGGTCGAGGACCGTCTCGACCACGGCCTGCTGCAGCGGATGGGCGGAGTCGAGGGAGCCCCGCTCGTCCGAGCCGGCGCGGACGGGCCAGCCGTTCGCGGCGCACGTCGCGAGCATCGCGGCGTGCTTGCCGGAGCAGTTCATGTACACCGTCCGCCGGGGGTGACCGGCGGCGACGATCGTCGCCCGGGCCGGTTCGTTGCCCGGCAGATCCGGCGGGCACTGCAGGTCGTCCTCGGTGAATCCGTGCCCGGCGAGCAGCGCGTCCACCAGCCGGACGTGCCCGGCCTCGCCCTCGTGCGAGGCCGTCGCGATCGCGAGTTCCTCCGTCGAGCGGGGCACGAAGCCCTGCCGCAGCAGCGCCACCGCCTGCAGCGGCTTGTTCGACGACCGCGGATAGATCGGCGTGCGGATCTCGCCCAGTGCGAGCCGCACGTCGCCGGCCGGGTCGAGTACGACGAGCGAGCCGCGGTGCACGCATTCGCGGAACCCCGATCGCACCACTTCCACGAGTTCGACGCTCAATACTCCACCTGCACCTCTCGTCCGGCGACTCGTCTGCGAGCCTTGTCGGCGACACTAGGGGACAGGTCGTCCTGCTGCGCGAGCATCTCCGCGATCCGCGCCGGGTCCCGGCCGGTGAACAGGTCCCGCACGGTCACGCCGTGTTCGGGTACGTGCACCACGAAGATCCCGTCGCCCGCCTCGACGGGGCCCTCGGCGAGCACCTTCAGATAGGCCCCGGTGTCGCCGCGCGCGGCGAACCGCCGCACCCAGCCCGGTTCCTGCGCCCACACCCCGAAGGTGCCGCACGGCGTGCGCGGCCCGGTGACCTCGAGGAGCAGACCGAGCGCGCCGATCCGCCAGCGCTCGCCGATCACCGCATCCGAGGCGGCGATCCCGCTCACGCGCAGGTTCTCGCCGAACCACCCCGCGGGCAGTTCGCGGCCGAGCTCGTCGGCCCAGCGACGTGCCTCGTCCTCGGCGTACGCGTAGACCGCCTTGTGGCGACCGCCGTGGTGGGCGGTGTCGCACTGCCGGTCGCCGGCCAGGCCGAGCCGGCGGACCTGCACGGGGCCGGTCACGGGACGCTTGTCGATGGCCGTGTGCGCGACACGGCGGGTGCCGCTGGCGCGGACGGAGTGCACCGTGCAGACCGCCTCGACCCGTCCGGTCGGCGGGTTCCGGTGGCTCACCGACCCCGGAGCCGTTCCACGGCGAGCCGGCCGGCCTGCACGGTGGCGTCGTCGGGGATCGAGTCCGGATCGATCGCCGCGGCGCAGGGCCCGGCGACGAGGGCCGTGCCGACGGGCACGTTCCGCTTGATCAGGGCCAGCGCGACGGGGCCGAGCTCGAAGTGGTCGACCACGGTGCCCAGCCGCCCCACGCCGCGGCCGTCGGCGGTCACCGGGTCCCCGGGTTCGGGCCGGCCCTCGGCGGAGCCGTCGAGGTGCAGCAGGACGAGATGCCGGGGCGGCTTGCCGAGATTGTGCACCCGCGCGACGGTCTCCTGCCCCCGGTAGCAGCCCTTGTCGAGATGGACGGCGCCGTGCTCGGCCGGGCCGCCGATCCAGCGGGCCTCGTGCGGGATGGTGCGCTCGTCGGTGTCGAGACCGATCCGCGGGCGGAGCGCGACGACGCGCAGCGCCTCGAACGCCCACGTTCCGGCCGGGCGGGCCCCGGCGTCGACCAGGGCGGCGAACACGTCGGTGAGCCGCTCGCGGGGGACGAGCAGGTCCCAGGCGTCGTCGGTGGGCCAGGGCATGCGCCGGACGAGCCCGCCGCCGGGCAGGGCGACCGCGGCGTAGACGTCGGCGGGCAGGGCGTCGATGCCCAGCGCGGCCAGGACGGGGGCATCGCCGGCGCGCGGCCCGAGCAGGCTCAGCACGGCCATCTCGTTGCCGTCCCGCGGCTCGGCCTTGGACCAGAACACCATTCTGCTGAGGAACGTCAACAGGTCCGGCCCGCGCTGCGGTTCGGTGTCGATCCAGGTGACGCCGTCGAGGTCGGTCTGCACGAAGTGGTGCTCGACGCGGCCCTGCGCATCGAGGCTGAGGTTCTCCGCCGAGGTGCCGTCGGGCAGCTGCGCGACGTGCTGGCTGGAGATGGTGTGCAACCAGCTCAGGCGCTCCTCGCCGGAGATCGCGACGACGAACCGGGTCGAACGGTCGACGACGGCCACGCCGGTGAGGGCGGCCCGCTGTTCGCCGAACGGATCGCCGTAGTGCCAGGGCAGTCCCGTGTCCGGGGTGCCGGCCGGCGCGGGAACGGCACCGGGACGAGCGAGAAGTGGGCTGTCGGTCACAAAGGGAGTGTCGGCCACGACATCAGTCTAGGAGCGCGGGTCTGCGCCCGGCGGAATGGATAGGGTGTGCGCATGGCTGAGCGGGTGCTGGTGACGCTGGACGGCGAGGTTCGGGACGCGGACGTGCCGCTGCTGCACGCGGACGACATCGGGGTGCTGCGCGGCGACGGGGTGTTCGAGACCCTCCTCGTGCGCGGTGGGCGGGCACGGACCGTCGAGCAGCACCTGAGCCGGCTCGTGTCCTCCGCCGCGGCGGCGGGGCTGCCGACGCCCGAGCGCGACGACTGGCGGCTGGCGATCGACGTCGCGGTCGAGCAGTGGGACGCGGAGCGGGAAGGGGCGTTGCGCCTGGTGTACACCCGCGGCCGGGAGGGTGGCAGTGAGCCGACCGCGTTCCTGTTGCTGACCCCGGTGGCCGAACGGGTGTACAAGGCCCGCGCGGACGGTGTGTCCGTGGTGACGCTCGAGCGCGGGTATTCGGTGGATCTCGCGTCGAAGGCGCCGTGGCAGCTGCTCGGCGCCAAGACCCTGTCCTACGCGACGAACATGGCGGCGCTGCGGCATGCCGAGTCCCTCGGGGCCGACGATGTGATCTACATCAGCAGCGAGGGTTTCGTGTTGGAAGGGCCACGTTCGTCGGTCCTCGTCGCGCGCGGGCGCACGCTGATCACCCCGCCGCCCGAGCAGGGAATCCTGCCCGGCACCACCCAGCAGGCGCTGTTCGACGTCGCGGGCGACCACAACTTCGTGGTGCGGTACGAGCCGGTCCGTCCTGCGGATCTCGTTGTGGCAGATGGCGTCTGGCTGGTCTCGAGCGTCGCGTTGGCGGCGCGCGTGCACACCCTCGACGGGCACGATCTGTCCCGGCGGTCCCTGGTCGGCGAGGTCGAGGCCCTGGTGGACGCCGCGGTCGAGTGAGCGCCGGATCCCCCGTCGTGGGCCGGTCCGGAGCACGCGAGCGCGGGGATGTGTCGGTCGACACCGTCGACGCTCCTGTCCACTTCTACTACTGTAAGTAGTAACAAGGTCACCGACGCGTCCGGCGGATGGTTCCTTGTGCACAGAGTCCGAGGCCCCGAGCCCGTGCCCCGGACTCGGAGCCTGTCCCTGGGCGTTACCTCGGAGTAGCCATGGATGTGTTGGACCTGTCCCGGTGGCAGTTCGGCATCACCACCGTCTATCACTTCATCCTCGTCCCGCTGACCATCGGTCTCGCCCCGCTCATCGCGGTCATGCAGACCATGTGGGTGGTCACGAAGAAGGACCACTGGTACCGCCTGACGAAGTTCTTCGGCAAGCTCTTCCTCATCAACTTCGCCCTCGGCGTGGCCACCGGCATCGTGCAGGAATTCCAGTTCGGCATGAACTGGAGCGAATACTCCCGCTTCGTCGGGGACGTCTTCGGCGCCCCGCTGGCGCTCGAGGGCCTGGTGGCGTTCTTCCTCGAATCGACCTTCCTCGGCCTGTGGATCTTCGGATGGGGCCGGCTACCGAAACTGGTCCACCTGGCGACGATCTGGCTGGTCGCGATCGGCGTGAACGCCTCCGCGTACTTCATCATCTCCGCCAACTCGTTCATGCAGCACCCCGTCGGCGCGACGTACAACCCCGAGACCGGGCGTGCGGAACTGACGAGCATCTGGGAACTGCTGACCAACAACACCGCGCTCGCGGCGTTCCCGCACACCGTCGCCGGGGCGTTCCTCACCGCCGGCACGTTCGTCGCCGGCATCGCCGGCTGGGGGATGGTGCGCAACATGCGCCGCGCCGCGCAGGCCGAGCCGGTCGAGGCCGACCGGCTCGAAGGCGAGGCCCGCGGCATGTTCCGGCCCGCCGCCCGGCTCGGCATGCTCGTGATGATCGTCTCCGGTGTCGCGCTCTTCGTCAGCGGCGACATCCAGGCGAAGCTCATGTTCGAACAGCAGCCGATGAAGATGGCGTCCGCGGAGTCGCTGTGCCACACCGAGACCGACCCCAAGTTCTCGGTCCTGACGATCGGTACGCACAACAACTGCGACGGCGTCATCCACGTCCTCGAGGTGCCGTACGTGCTGCCGTACCTCGCGCAGGGCGAGTTCACCGGCGTCACCCTGCAGGGCGTCGAAGACCTGCAGGACCAGTACGAGCAGCAATTCGGTCCCGGCAACTACCGCCCCAACCTGTTCGTCACCTACTGGTCGTTCCGCGCCATGATCGGCCTGGCCGCCGGGTCGGCAGCGCTGGCCGTCGCCGGTCTGTGGGTGACCCGCCGCGGCCGCGTCCCCGACCAGAAGTGGTTCGGCTGGTTGAGCATCCTCGCCATCCCCACGCCGTTCCTGGCCAACAGCGCCGGCTGGATCTTCACCGAGATGGGCCGCCAGCCGTGGGTCGTGCACCCCAACCCGACGGGCGTGGACATGATCCGGCTGACCGTCGACCAGGGCGTGTCGAACAACTCGGCCGGCGCCGTGATCGCCTCCCTGGTGGCCTTCACCGTCGTCTACGGTGCGCTCGGCGTCGTGTGGTTCTGGCTGATCCGCCGCTACACCCTCGAGGGCCCGCTGCCGCACGACGCGCACCCGCCGGGCGAGCACGACGACGAACCCGACGACACCGGCCGGCCCAAGCAGCTGTCCTTCGCGTACTAGGAGATCGGTCATGGGACTTCAAGAGATCTGGTTCGTCCTGATCGCGGTGCTGTTCACCGGATACTTCGTGCTCGAGGGCTTCGACTTCGGTGTCGGCATGCTGATGCCGGTGCTCGGCCGCGGCCGCACCGAGACGGCCGACACCCGCCGCCGGGTGTTGCTCAACACCATCGGGCCGGTGTGGGACGGCAACGAGGTGTGGCTGCTGACCGCGGGCGGCGCGATGTTCGCCGCGTTCCCCGAGTGGTACGCCCCCCTGTTCTCGGGGTTCTACCTGCCCCTGCTGCTGATCCTGCTCGGTCTCATCGTCCGGGTCGTGGCGATCGAGTACCGCGGCAAGATCGACGACCCCACCTGGCGGCGGCGCTGCGACTGGGGCATCGTCTTCGGCTCCTGGGTACCGGCCGTGCTGTGGGGCGTGGCGTTCGCGAACATCGTCCGCGGCGTCGCCATCGACGAGAACAAGCAGTACATCGGCGGCTTCTTCGACCTGCTGAACCCGTACGCGCTGCTCGGTGGTGCCACCACCGCGCTGGTGTTCGCGCTGCACGGCGCGGTTTTCATCGCCCTGAAGTCCGCCGACGAGGTGCGCGAGGACGCCGTGGCCCTCGCCGCACGTCTCGCCGTTCCGGCGGTCGTCGTTGCCGGATCCTTCGTGCTGTGGACGCAACTCGCCTACGGCAAGACCTGGACGTGGCTGCTCGTCGGCGCCGCGGCGGCTGCGCTGCTCGCCGTCGTCGCGCTCACCCGCGCGGAGCGTGAGGGCTGGGCGTTCGTGTTCACCACGGTCGCCATCGTCGGCACCGTCGTCCTGCTGTTCGGATCGCTGTTCCCGAACGTCATGCCGTCCACGCTGGGCGACACCCTGTCGCTGACGATCGAGAACGCGTCGTCGAGTCCGTACACACTGAAGGTCATGACGTGGGCGGCGGTGATCGTCACGCCGGTGGTCCTGATCTACCAGGGCTGGACGTACTGGGTGTTCCGTCAGCGCATCTCCACCAAGCACATCCCGAAGTCCATCGGTCTGTCGCTCGGGGCGAAATGACCGCGCCCGCCGACGCCGCGGTGCGTCCGTTCGGCTCCGCTCCCGGAGCGGCGGATGCGCCACGGCGTCGCGGGCCGATCGACCCGCGGCTGTGGCGCTACTCCGCCACCGCCCGCGGCTACCTGGTGCTCACCCTCGTCACGGCCACGATCAACGTCGCGATGATCGTCGTATCCGCGCTCGCGATCGGTGCGGTCCTCGCGGGGGTGCTCACCACCGGCACCGCGGAACTCGGGGAATGGCGGACCGAGTTGCTGGTCCTGGCCGGGGCCGTCACCGTGCGCACCCTGGTCACGTGGGTGCAGTCCCGGTTCGCGCACCGTTCGGCGAGCCGGGTCGTCGCCGAACTCGAGCACGAGGTGCTCGCGGCGGCGACCCGGCTGCCGCCGCGGGAACTCGAACCACGCCGCGACGAGATCGCCACGGTGCTCACCCGCGGGCTCGGCGGGCTGTCGGAGTACCTCACCGGATACGTGCCGGCCCTGCTGCTCGCCGTCACGCTCACCCCGATCACCGTGGTGGTCATCGCATTCCAGGACCTCACCTCGGCGATCATCGTCGTCGTGACGCTGCCACTCATCCCGGCGTTCATGATCCTCATCGGGCTGCTGACCAAGGGCAAGGCCGACCGCACGCTGCAGACCATGACGACG
>NZ_AJFC01000141.1:0-30000 GCF_000256505.1 Rhodococcus sp. P14
CTGATCGCCGGTCTGCCCACGTTGCGCGCACTCGGCCGGGAACAGGGCCCGGCAGAGAAGGTGCGCGAGCTCGGCGACGACCACCGTCGCACCACCATGTCCGCGCTGCGCGTGGCGTTCCTGTCCGGGACCGTGCTCGAATGGCTCGCCACCCTCTCCGTCGCGCTGATCGCGGTGAGCATCGGTCTGCGCCTCGTCTACGGCGACATGGCCCTCGAGGCCGGCGTCGTCGCGCTGATCCTCGCCCCCGAGGCGTACCTGCCGCTGCGCACGGTGGGCGCGAAGTTCCACGCCGCCGAGGACGGCAAGGCGGCTGCCGAGCGCGCATTCACGATCCTCGACCGCGCGGCCGCCACCCCTTCGGCCACCGCCGGTGCCGGATTCGATGCGACCTCGGCCGAGCTGACGTTGACGAATCTCAGTGTCGCGAGCCGCGACGGATACGCCCCGCACCGGCTCGATGCGGTGTGCCGGCCGGGCGCCGTGACCGTGCTGGCCGGGGCGAACGGTGCCGGCAAGTCGACGGCCCTGCTCGCCGTCCTCGGACTCGCGGAGCCGGCGGAGGGGAGCGTCGAGGTCGGTGGTCGTCCCGTGACGGCCGACGACGCATGGTGGGAGCAGGTGGCCTGGCTGCCCCAGCGGCCCGTGCTGCTCCCCGGTACGCTGGCGGACAACCTGCGCCTCACGGGCGTGGATCTCACCACCGACGGACTCGAAGAGATTTGTGCGGCAACGCGATTCGATGAAGTGCTCGACGAGTTGCCCGACGGCTGGGACACCGTCGTCGGCGCCGAGGGCAGCGGACTGTCGCTCGGGCAGCGGCAACGGCTCGCCCTCGTCCGCACCCTCGCCGCGGACCGTCCCGTCCTGCTGCTGGACGAGCCCACCGCCCACCTCGACGACGCGACCGAGACCACGGTCCTCGAGACGGTGCGGGAACTGGCGCGTCGCGGACGCACCGTGTTGATCGTGGCGCACCGCCCCAGCATCCTCGCGATCGCCGACTCCGTCGTTCGGGTCGTCTCCGACTCCGGCGTTCGGGTCGTCTCCGACTCCGGCGTTCGGGTCGTCTCCGACTCCGGCGTGCGGGTCGTCTCCCACGGCGACGCGGCGCCCGGTACGGGGGAGCGGTGATGAACGATCTGCGCCGGGCCCTGGCGCTGCTCGAACTGCGCCCCGGACGGGTCGCCGCCGCCGTCGCCGCCGGCGTCGCCACCCTGGGCAGCGCCCTCGCGCTCGCCGGCCTGTCGGCCTGGCTGATCATCCGGGCGTGGCAGATGCCCCCGGTGCTGGACCTGACGGTCGCCGTCGTCGCCGTCCGGGCCCTGGGCATCTCCCGCGGGCTGTTCCGCTACCTCGAGCGAATCGCGAGCCACGACACCGCCCTCCGGGGGACCACCGCCGCCCGCACCCGGGTCTACCGGCGCCTCGCCGACGGCGACCCGGTGGCCTCCGCCGGTCTGCGCCGCGGGGACCTGCTCGCCCGCACCGGCGCCGACGTCGACGCCCTCGGCGACGTGGTGGTGCGGGCACTGGTGCCCATCGCCGTCGCCGCGGTCCTCGCCCTCGCCGCCGTCGGCTGGCTCGCGCTGATCTCCCCGCCCGCCGCGGCGATCCTCGCCGTCGCGTTGCTCGTCACCGGCGTCGTAGCCCCCTGGGTGTCCGCCCGCGCCGCGGCCCGCGCCGAAGCCGACAGCGCCGCCGCCCGCCTCCGGTTCTCCCGCGACGCGGTCACCGCGCTCGACCACGCCGCAGAACTGCGGGTCGCGGGCCTGCTCCCGCAGGCCGTCGGCCGGGCCCGCCGCGCCGGTGCCGACGCGGTGCGCGCCACCGACCGGGCGGCCTTCCCCGCGGCCTACGCGGAGGCCGCCGTCCCCCTCTCGGTCGGAGCAAGTGTTCTCGGGGCGTTGCTCGTCGGCATCGCGCTCTACGCCGACGGGGGTGCGAGTCCGATGTCCCTCGGGATCCTCGTGCTGCTGCCCCTGTCCGCGTTCGAAGCCACCGCGGCGCTGCCCGGTGCTGCCGTCACCCTCACCCGCGCCCGGATCGCGGCACGCCGCATCGTCGACCTGCTCGACCGTGCCGACCGGCCGGTGCCGCACGGCACCCGGCCCGTCGTCGAACCGTGCCACCTGCGTGCCGTCGCTCTGCGCAGCGGCTGGCCCGGCGGCCCCGCCGCCGGGCCCCTCACGCTCGACCTGCCACCCGGCACGCGCATCGCCGTCGTCGGGAGCAGCGGCAGCGGCAAGACCAGCACGCTGATGACCCTCGCGGGGCTGCTCGAACCCGCCGCCGGGACGGTCACCCTCGGCGGTGTGCCGCTCGCCGAACTCGACCCGGCCGCCCTGCGGCGGACGGTGGGATTCTTCGCCGAGGACGCCCACCTGTTCGAGACGTCCGTGCTCGAGAACCTGCGGGTGGCCCGCGGCGACCTCACCGAGGCCGAGGCGCTGGCCGTGCTCGGCGACGTCGGGCTGGGGGAGTGGGTGGCCGGGCTGCCCGAAGGACTGCACAGCACGCTCGTCGGCGGGGCGCGCGCCGTCTCCGGGGGCCAGCGGCGCCGGTTGCTGCTCGCTCGGGCCCTGGTGTCCCCCGCGCGGGTGCTGCTGCTCGACGAGCCCACCGAGCACCTCGACGCCGCGGACGGTGCGCAGCTGCAACGACTGCTGCTGGACCGGGACGCCGGATTCGTCGCACCTGAGCGCACCGTCGTCGTCGTCACCCACCAGCTGCCCGGCGACACCGCAGCCGACCTCGTCGTTCGCCTGGGGAAAAACTCGTTGCCCGCGGTCTGAGCGGCGCGTACTTTCGGGCGTACACGAGAAAGGAGGTGGTCTGAATTGAAGTATCGGACACGTGAGGTGGCTGCGCGCTAGCCGCTGTCATCGACGACGGGATTGTCGACCGCCCAGCGGCCGGCGAATACCACGCAGTCACCCGGCCCCCGAGCCATCCGGTCCGTCCGACCGGAATCCGCCGACCAGGCGTCCGCGGAGAACGGCTCGGGGGCCGTTTGCGTGTCCGGCAGGTGTGCGAACGCGCAGTTCGGGGTACCCCCGTTCGCGGTAGGCGGCGCGTGCGCCTCGCGTCCCGAACGAAAGGTGTCCTCATGCTCGAGCGAGCGCACGGCTTGTTACGCCTTCGTACGTCGCCCGGGGTGTTCTTCGCCTCCGCGCTGATCGCCCTCGTGTTCGTCGTCGTGACGATCGCGTTCACCACGGCTGTCGACAACCTGTTCAGTTCCGTGTCGGGCTGGATCATGACGAACCTGGGCTGGTTCTACATCCTGGGGGTGTCCACCTTCCTGGTCTTCCTGGTCGGTCTCGCGTTCACGCACTACGGCCGGGTGCGGCTCGGCGGCGACGACGACCGGCCCGAACACTCCACTCCGGCGTGGTTCGGAATGCTGTTCGCCGCCGGCATCGGCACGATCCTGATGTTCTGGGGCGTGGCCGAACCGATCTCCCATTTCGCGAACCCGCCGATGCAGGACGTCGAACCGGGGTCCGCGGCCGCCGCCACCGAGGCCATCGGCTTCACGCTCTACCACTTCGGGCTGCACACCTGGACGATCTTCGCGCTGCCCGGCCTGTGCTTCGGCTACTTCATCTACAAGCGCAAGCTGCCGCCGCGCGTCAGTTCCATCTTCGCCCCGATCCTGGGTGGCCGGATCTACGGACCCATCGGCAAGACCATCGACGTGATCGCGATCGTGGGCACCGTGTTCGGCGTGGCCACGTCGGTGGGACTGGGGACTCTGCAGGTCAACGCCGGCCTCGCCGAGCTGTTCGGCCTCCCCGAGAACGGGCTCGTCCAGATCGTCCTGATCGCGGTGGTCACCGTGGCGGCGGGGACGTCGGTGGCGCTCGGTCTCGATCGCGGCATCAAGCGGCTGTCGAACCTCAACATCGGCATGGCCGTCGCGCTGCTGGCCTTCGTCCTCGTCACCGGCCCCAGCCTGTTCCTGCTCAAGGGCATGATCGAGTCCGTCGGCATCTACGGCAGCATGCTGCCGCGGCTCGCGTTCTGGAACGACACGTTCGGCGACACCGGCTGGCAGAACACCTGGACCGTCTTCTACTGGGCGTGGACCATCACGTGGGCGCCGTTCGTCGGGATCTTCATCGCCCGCATCTCCCGCGGCCGCACCATCCGCGAGTTCGTCGCCGGCGTCCTCGGGCTGCCGGTGCTGTTCTCGGTGATCTGGTTCAGCGTGTTCGGAATGGCCTCGTTCGACATCGAGCTGAACGGCTCGGGTGGTCTCGCCGACCGGGTCGTCGGCGACGGCGACATTCCCGGCGCCCTGTTCGAGTTCCTCGGCAACTTCCCGTGGGCCGGCGTCATGTCGTTCTTCGCCGTGGTGATCGTGGTGGTCTTCTTCATCACCTCGGTCGACTCCGCCGCGATGGTCCTGGACATGATGGCCGCCGGCAACGAGGGACGGGTGCCGCTGCACCAGCGCCTGTTCTGGGCGGTCCTGATGGGTCTCGTCGCCGCGACCATGCTCGTGGCCACCGGGAAGGACGGTCTCGACGCGCTGCAGCAGGTCATCACGGTGATCGGATTGCCGTTCTTCGTGATCGGCTTCGTGATGATGTACAGCCTCGTCAAGGGGATCCGCGACGACCTGGGGGAGCGGGCCGAGCCGGTGACCCGGCAGTGGAGCCGGGTGCGCACCGCCGAGGAACTCGAGGCCGCCGAGCAGCGGCCCGCTCCGGAGCCCGTCGTCGTCACCCGCGCCGTGCCGGATCCGGACGCCGAGCCCGGTGACGGAACGGATTCCCCGGCGCGAGGATCAACCCGTGAGGATCAACCGATGTAGCGAGCGAGCCGCGCGGACATGTGCGGCCGCAGGTCCCCGTCCGCGGTGACCCGTTCCTCGACGTAGGCGAGGTCGCCGCCCTCGACGATGCCGTACAGGCGCTTGGCGCCGCCGACCACCTCGCCGGACTGGCTGCGGATCACCACGTCGGTCGCCAGTTCCCAGGACGACTGGGTCAGAGCGGTGCCGTAGTACAGCTCGACGACGCCGGAGCTGTGATTCAGGAGCAACTCGAGGGTTTCCGGATCCTCGCTGCCGGGCGCGCCGGTGCCGGCGACCCGCCAGAAGCCGCTCTCCCGGCGATCCGGACCGCTGTAGGCGCCCTCCTCGTCGAGGCGCCACGAACGGGCCTCCCACACGAGGTAGTTGCCGCCGTCGTGGGTGACCACGATCTGCTGGCCGAAGCGGTAGTCGCCGGTGCGGGGGTCGTTGCCCTCGCCCTCGCCCCGCCACACACCCACCATGGGCAGCAGCGCCAGCAGCTCCGGATGCATGTCCGGACCGAGGCGCAGATTCGCGGTGTCGTCGGGGACGGGCAGACCGCTCAGGATCGGGACGTTCTTGTCGGCAGTCGCCATGGCCCGTTCGAGGGCGTCGGCGACGGCCTTGTCGCCGCTGCCGCGGACGACTTCCCGTTCCTCACCGGACTCGGCACTCACGGCTGATCGGTCACCAGACGGTAGAGGACGTACACCGCGAACCATGTGATGAGCACGGCCGCCAGGACAAGGAGCGCTTCGAAGAAGATGACCACGGCCATATCCTAGACGGCGTCCGGAAAGCGCGAAAACCGACGTCCCCACCGGGCGCGCGACGCGGCGCGCGGGATAGTACCGTGCACGGGGCCGGGCGGGCCTTTCGCCCGGAAAGCCCGATTCGGAGGTCGTGTGCGCTCCATCCGTCTGCTGCTGCCGGTTGCCGCGGTCCTCGCGGCCCTGTCGCTGATCCCGCCCGACGCGGTCGCCGTCCCCGGGGCGGGGTCGAACAGCGGTTCGTCCGGGCCCGGCGTCCATCCCGACAACTACGCACTCGAGTGCCCCGATCTGCTGATCGTGGCGGTTTCCGGCGCCACCGACTCCGAGGCCGACCGCGACCCCGTGGTCGAGGAGTCGCGTCAGCTGTGGTCGAACTGGGTGGGCAACGTGACGGTCCCGGCCGGTGAGGCCACCGCGGACCGGCCGGGCACGATCGGCTGGATGTACGTTCCGTACCCGGCCACCTACGGTCTCGGCCTGTTCGAGGACGTGCCCACCTATCAGGACTCGGTGGCGGCGGGTGTCGCGTCCACCAACCGCATCCTCGACGAACGCAAGCGCGCCTGCGGGGAGCGCACCCGGTTCGCCCTCGTCGGGTACAGCGTCGGCGCCGAGGTGATCGAACGGGTGAGCCGCGAACTCGGGCACCGGCCCGACGACGCCCATGTCGCCCCGGACGACATCGCCGGAGTCGTCCTCGTCGGTGACCCGTACCGCCCCGCGGGGGTCGACTCGCTCGGCGGGGCCGGTCCGCGCGGCGGCGGATTCATGTCCTCCGAGCCCGCCGACTACGGAGCGCTGGCCGACCGGGTGGTGTACTCGTGCCGGCGCTACGACGTGGCGTGCGACGCCCCCGAGGACATCGCGGTCCTCGAGCTGGCCCTCGGCATGCTCGGGCAGATGCGGTTCACCCTGATCGACCCGATGCAGACCGTCGACGACCTGGGACGCACGGTGGCGGTGACGGCGGCCCGCGCCGCCGCGCACATCGTCACCCGGGACGACTGGTGGGAGTCCGACGAATCCCTCCTCGACGTGCTGCGCAAGGTCGTCGACAAGACCTACCCCGTGGATCCGAGCGCCGACGTGAGCCCCGAACGGATGCGGGAGATCCGCGACTGGGCCGTCGGCCCGGGCCGGCCCATCGTGCTGGAGAAGTTGCGCGCCGAGGGAGTCGGCTTCGTCGACGACAACAGCGGCATCGTCGATCTGTTCGTCGAGCCGTACATCCTGCTGGGCTTCGTCCAGCACATCGGCTACTGGAACACCAACCCCCACGATCCCTGGTACTGGGACAGCGAGCGGATCGTCGACTGGATCGTCGCGCTCGCCGAAGCCGAGCGGGCGAGCGGACAGCCGCAGAACTGACGAACGACGGCGGGGCCCGTTCCCCGAAAGGAACGGGCCCCGCCGGATCGGTCCTACTTCGCGACCGTGACCTCGACGTGGTGGACGCCGGGGGCCGTCGGGCTCACGGCGACGTCACCGTTGCCGCGGCCGGACAGCGCGCGGACCTTCCAGTCGCCGGGCGCGGCGAAGAAACGGAAGTCACCGGTGCCGGAGGCGACGACCTCGGCGGTGAACTCACCGGTGCCGTCGAGCAGGCGCACGAAGGCGCCGCCGACCGGCTGGCCGTCGGTGTCGACGACACGGCCGGTCAGAACCGTCTCCTTCTCGACGTCGACGCCGGCGGGCAGGGTCTGGGACTGAACGGGTGCACCACACATGGTCAGCGAACCTCCAACTCGATAGGGGCTCCGACGAGCGAGCCGTATTCGACCCAGCTGCCGTCGTAGTTCTTGACGTTGTTCTTGCCGAGGATCTCCTGCAGCACGAACCAGGTGTGGCTCGAGCGCTCACCGATCCGGCAGTAGGCGATGGTCTCGCGGCTGTCGTCGAAACCCTTGGCCCGGTAGAGGGCCTCGAGGTCGTCGTCCGACTTGAAGGTGCCGTCCTCGTTGGCGGTGGTGCTCCACGGGATGTTGATCGCACCCGGGACGTGGCCGCGCTGCTGGGCCTGCTCCTGCGGCAGGTGGGCCGGGGCGAGGATCCTGCCGGAGAACTCGTCGGGGGAGCGGACGTCGATGATGTTCTTGGTGCCGATCGCGTCGATCACCTCGTCGCGGAAGGCGCGGATCGAGTAGTCCGGCTCCTGCGCCTTGTACTCGGTGGCCGGGCGGGTGACCTCGTCCTTGGACAGCGGGCGTCCGTCGAGCTCCCACTTCTTGCGGCCGCCGTCGAGGAGCTTGACGTCCCGGTGCCCGTAGAACTTGAAGTACCAGTACGCGTAGGCGGCGAACCAGTTGTTGTTGCCGCCGTAGAGCACGACGGTGTCGTCGTCGGCGACGCCCTTCGCGGACAGCAGGGCGGAGAACTGCTCCCGGTTCAGGAAGTCGCGCCGGACGCCGTCCTGCAGGTCCTTGCGCCAGTCGAGCTTGATCGCACCTTCGATGTGCCCGCCGTCGTAGGCGGCGGTGTCCTCGTCGACCTCGATGAACACGGTATTCGGTGCGTGGAGGTTCTGCTCTGCCCAGTCTGCTGAGACCAGGACGTCGGAGCGAGCCATGGAGTTTCCTTTCGGTGCTGACACTCTCGGGTCGAGTGGAACGGTGCGGAGGGAACGGTGGTCAGGCGGCGACGGCCCGGAACCGGGCCACGAGCGGATAGATCCGGCACCCGAGGCACACCCCGAACGCGGCGTTGAGCAGGGCGGCGAACAGTGCGAATCCGGTGGCGACCAGCCCGGTCAGGTCGGCGCCGAGGAGGAAGGCGAAGGTCCCCACGGCGGCGAACACGAACCCCACGAGCTGCGCGAACCGCAGCGGGGCGACCGGTTCCGTCTCGGTGGGCGCGCTCGACCGGGGCGCCACGAACCGCGCGAAGAGCAGGCCGTAGGGGCTGCGGCGCGGCCCGAGGGCTGCGCCGGCCGCGAACACCACGGTCTGGGCGGCGAGCAGTACGCCGGCCACCGCGGTCGAGACCGACGCGACGACCAGGACGACGACGAGGACGGCGGTGGTGATCCACGCCGCGAACCGGGGGCCGCGGACATCAACCTGCCGGCTCCCGTGGGTGGTGGCGGTGGTGGTGGTGGTGGCAGAGGTGGACATGGGTGGTGCTCCTGCTGGGAGGGGACGCGTGAGGGCGGACCGTCGCGGTGACAACCGCGGGGATCACACCGGGGACGGCAGCGGATGCCGCGGAGACGGTCGGACGTCTCGGCCGGGGGATCAGCAGCAGGTACAGCAGAAGCCGCCGAGGCGGCACAGATCGACTGTGCGGCGTCGGGTGAGCATGAGCTCTCGGCAGGTCGACACGGCAGGCAGCTTAGCCGACGTCTCGCCGGATCGGGGGCCTAGGGGGTGCGCAGCGGCACCAGCGCGGCCCGCAGGTCGGCCGCGGTCGGCACCCCCGAGACCCGGTACCTCTCGGTGCCGGCGGCGTCGAACAGGAACGTCGTCGGCAACGACAGCACGCCGAGTTCCTTTGCCAGCTGCGGGTTCTCGTCGATGTCCAGTTCGAGATCGCGGGGTACGGGCAATCCGTCGCCGGTGGCCGCGAGGTCGGCGACCACCTGAGCGACGACCCGGCGCACCGCGGCGCACGGTCCACACCAGTCCGCGGAGAAGTGCAGCACCACCGGCGCATCGCCGGTGCCCACCCCCACCGCCGCCAACAGCGGATCCGGCCCCGGCACCGGGGCCGGATCGACGACGCGGACCTTGCCCTCGCGGGCCCGCAGGACGGTCCCGACGATCAGGGCGGCAGCCACCACCACCAGCAGGACGACGACAGCGGTCACAGGCGCTGCACCTCCTCGAGATCGATCGTGGTCCGGTGTGCCTCACCCTCGATCACAATCGTCGAGCCGCGGGCCTCGACCGCGGTCGGGCGCACCCCGAACGGCAGATTCTGGGGTTCGATCGTGGTGGTGAACAGACCCAGCACCGTCGGCTTCAGAGGATCCGGGACGGTGAAGTCCGCCTGTCCCTCCGGACCGAAGTACAGGTCCGACGCCACGATGCGCACCGTGTCGCCCTCGAGCAGCAGGTTCGCCTGCACGCTGACCTCCGCGGAGACCGGGCCCACCGGAACCGTGCCGGTGAGGACGACCCCGCCCGCGGTGGTGCGTCCGGAGCCGCCGGACCCGCCCGTGCCGTCGGACTTGTCGGCCGGGGGAGCGGACACCTGCAGGTCGGGAATGCCGTAGAGCTGACCGAGCTCGGTCGCGTCGATCATCACGCGCCCGTACAGCAGGTCCACCGGCACCGTGCGGATCGAACCGTCGAGCAGCTCGCCCGCGTCCGCGTGGGCACCGATCAGGTTGGCCTCGATCGTGATGTCACCGAGCGTCCCGCTGGGCACACCCTGCGCCCGGATCTCGACGTTCTCGTAGTGGCCGGCCCGGGCCTGGGTCAGGAACGGGAACCCGTGGATGGTCACCGCCGGGTCCGCCGTCAGCGCACCACCCTCCCGCAGCGCCCGCGAGACCCGGTACTCGGACCACGCCGCGGCGCCGAAATCGATCAGGAGTGCGACTCCGACGAGCGTCACGAGAGCGAGGATGAGTTTGCGCACCGCACCATTGTGACGGACGGCTCGCACCGCTTCCCGAGCGCGGTTGCCCGGTGAACGCCCTCGTGGCGCTAATCTGTAGCGCGTCGTTCACACGAGTTTCGCGCAGCCCGCGAAGAATGGAGGCACGGTGGAGCTGTTGCTGCTGACCTCCGATCCCGACCCGGAGGCGGTCCTGCCTTCGCTGTCGCTGCTCGCGCACTCGGTGCGCCCGGCGCCGACCGAGGTGTCGTCGCTCCTCGAGGCGGGGTCCGCGGACATCGCGGTCGTCGATGCCCGCACCGACCTGGCTGCCGCCCGCGGCCTGTGCCGGTTGCTGGGCAGCACCGGTTCGGCGATCCCGGTCGTCGCCGTGCTCACCGAGGGGGGCCTGGTGGCGGTGAACCCGGAGTGGGGGCTGGACGACATCCTGCTCACCACCACCGGACCGGCCGAGCTGGACGCGCGACTGCGACTGCTGGTCGGCCGGTCCGGCGCTGCAGCCGGCCCCGAGAACAGCGGCAAGATCACGCTCGGGGAGCTCTCGATCGACGAGGGCACCTACACCGCTCGGCTGCGCGGCCGTCCCCTCGACCTGACGTACAAGGAGTTCGAGCTCCTCAAGTACCTCGCACAGCACGCCGGCCGGGTGTTCACCCGCGCGCAACTGCTGCAGGAAGTGTGGGGTTACGACTTCTTCGGTGGTACCCGCACCGTCGACGTGCACGTGCGGCGCCTGCGCGCCAAGCTCGGCCCCGAGTACGAGTCCCTGATCGGCACGGTCCGCAACGTCGGTTACAAGGCGGTGCGTCCCACCACCAAGACCGGGAAGGGCGGCTCCACCAGCGTCGAGTTCGAGGACGCCGAGTTCGCCGACTAGGCTCGCCTCGTGGAATTCGTCAGTCGACTGTCCGCCGAGCAAGCCGCCGAGGTGCGGGCACTCGTCGCCCGCGCGCACGCTGCCGACGGAACGGCCCCGGTGTCCGAGCAGGTGCTGCACTCCCTCACCGGCGACGGTGACGAGCAGCATCTGGTGGCCGTGGCGGACGCCACGATCGTCGGCTACGCCAACCTCGTCCCCGGCCACGGGGAGCACCCGGCCATGGCGGAGGTGGTCGTCGATCCGCCGCACCGCCGGCACGGTGTGGGGTCGCGGCTCGTCGCCGCGGCGCTCGAGGCCGGAGGTGCCGGCACCCGGGTGTGGGCGCACGGCAACCTCGAGCCCGCCCGGGCGCTCGCGGCGCGGCTCGGCCTGACGCCGGTCCGCGAGCTCCTGCAGTTGCGGCGCCCGCTCGGCGAGCCCGAACTGCCGGCCCTGCAGGTCCCCGACGGTCTGCTCCTGCGGACGTACCGGGGACCCGAGGACGATGCCGAACTGCTGCGGGTCAACGCGGCCGCTTTCGCCTGGCACCCCGAGCAGGGCCGGTGGACGGAGCGCGATCTCGCGCAGCGCCGCAGCGAGTCCTGGTTCGACCCGGAGGGGGTGTTCCTCGCCTTCGACGAACAGGATCCGGACCGGCTCCTCGGCTTCCACTGGACGAAGGTGCACGCCGCCACGGCGGACCGACCGGCGATCGGCGAGGTGTACGTGGTCGGCATCGACCCCGGAGCGCAGGGACGCGGTCTCGGCCGGCTGCTCACCCTCGCCGGGCTGCGGTACCTGCAGGAGTGCGGCCTCGGCGCGGTGCTGCTGTACGTCGAGGGTGACAACACCGCCGCCCTGCACACCTACGGCCGGCTCGGGTTCGAGCGATTCCACGTCGATCTCGCCTACGTCGGCGCGTGAACGGCGCACGTACCGCACGCGTCCGTCCCGTCTTCGTCGTGTGACGTCGACCATACGGACTGCAGGTGTACTTTTCGCGTTCACGCCGCGTTCACCTTCGGGCGTCCAACCGTCAACCCGTCCTCATTAACTTTCCATTACGGGCCGCAGCATGCCGGTCCGGCGCCGGGATCGCCCCGCGCCTGATGCCGCCGCCCGTATCGCGGGCGTGCCGGTCGCGAATTCCGGAGGAGAACGAGTGAACCTCAAGCGCAATGGCGCCCTGCTCGGTGTGGTGGCTGCAGGTGCCCTCACCCTGGCCGCATGCGGCAGTGACAACAATGCCGCCTCGACGGACGTGGACGCGTCCGCCTCGGCTGCGACGTGTGAGGGCAAGGAGACGCTGTCCGCCGCCGGGTCGTCCGCGCAGAAGAACGCGATGGACCAGTTCGTGTCCACCTACATCGCGGTCTGCCAGGAGAAGGGCAAGAACGTCAACGTCGCCTACAACCCGTCGGGTTCCGGTGACGGACGCACCCAGTTCATCGCGAACCAGATCGACTTCGCCGGCTCCGACTCCGCCATCAAGGACGAGCAGGCCGCCCAGGCCGCCGAGCGGTGCGCCGGCAACCCCGCGTGGAACCTGCCGCTGGTCTTCGGTCCGGTCGCCATCGCGTACAACGTCGACGGCGTCGACAACCTCGTGCTGAACGGCGAGACCGTCGCCAAGATCTTCAACGGCACCATCAAGCAGTGGAACGATCCGGCCATCGCGGCTCTCAACGAGGGTGTGAGCCTTCCGGATTCGGCCATCACCGCGATCGTGCGCTCCGACTCGTCGGGCACCACCGACAACTTCCAGAAGTACCTCGAGGCCGCCTCGAACGGTGCCTGGACCTCCGGCGCCGGCTCCGACTTCACCGGCGGCATCGGTGAAGGCGCCAAGGGGTCGGCCGGTGTCGCCCAGGCCGTCGCCAGCGCGCCCGGCTCGATCACCTACGTCGAGAAGTCCTTCGCCGACCAGAACAGCCTGAGCATCGCGCAGATCGACAACGGGTCCGGCGCGGTGGAGCTGACCGACGAGTCGGCCGGCAAGGCCATCGAGGCCGCGACCTTCGCGCCCACCGGGGAGGGCGACCTGACGCTCGACCTGAGCTCGATCTTCGGGACGACGCAGGAGGGGGCCTACCCGATCATGCTCGCCACCTACGAGATCGTGTGCTCGGCCGGCTACGACGCCGACACCTCGGCGGCCGTGAAGTCGTTCCTCGTCAGCGCCGCCAACGAGGGCCAGGAGGGTCTCGCCGAGCAGGGTTACGTGCCGCTGCCCGAGTCCTTCAAGGCGAAGCTCACCGAGTCGATCAACGCCATCGCCTAGCCGATGAGCGCCGCGGACCGTACCGTCGATCACGAGCAGAGAGAGATTGCGAGCGCAGATGAGTGACGCGCCCACCAAATCCGCACCTCGCACTTCCGGGTCCGGCGACGACGCCGGGTCCGGGGCGGGCGGTCCGCACGGCAACATCCCGGAGGCCACGATTACCACCCCAGCGCGCGGCGACAGCAAACCGCTGACCAGACCGGGCGACCGGATCTTCAGTTCGCTGGCCTCCGGGTCCGCCGTCCTCATCTCGGTGATCATCGCGGCCATCGGCGTGTTCCTCGTCTGGCGCGCGGTGCCGGCGCTCCAGCGCAACACCGTCAACTTCCTCACCAGCCGCGAGTGGGTCACCCAGGACATCGCCGAGATGTCGTTCGGTGTGCTCGACCTGTTCCAGGTGACCGTCCTGGTGTCGTTCTTCGCGCTGGTCCTCGCGATGCCGGTCGCCCTCGGCATCGCGATCTTCCTCACCTCGTACTGCCCCGCGCGCCTGAAGAAGCCCCTGGCGTACGTCATCGATCTGCTCGCCGCCGTGCCGTCCATCGTCTACGGCCTGTGGGGCCTGCTCGTCCTGGCCCCGGCGATCCGCCCGCTGGCGACGTGGCTCAACGAAAGCCTCGGCTGGTTCCCGCTGTTCGCCTCCGGTTCGGGTTCGATCCTCGGCGGCGGCACGATCTTCACTGCGGGCATCGTGCTCGCCGTGATGATCCTGCCCACCATCGCCGCGGTGAGCCGGGAGGTGTTCGTGCAGACGCCGACTCCCCACATCGAGGCAGCGCTCGCCCTCGGCGCCACCCGCTGGGAGGTCGTCAGGACCACGGTCATCCCGTTCGGCAAGTCGGGTTACATCAGCGGGTCGATGCTCGGCCTCGGCCGCGCCCTCGGCGAGACCATGGCGCTGTACCTGATCCTGCGGACCACGTCGCAGCCGTTCTCGTGGTCGCTGTTCGACGGCGGCGCCACCATCGCCTCGAAGATCGCGCTGGGATACGCCGAGTTCAACAACGACATCCAGGCCGGTGCCTACATCGCCGCGGGCCTGGTGCTCTTCGTGCTGACCTTCGTGGTCAACGCCGCGGCGCGTGCGGTCGTCGCAGGAAAGAAGGACTGAAGCCATGACGACCACACTCCTCGAGACGCCGGTCAAGGGCCCCACCTTCCGGGGCGTCGGCACCCGTCGGCGCGCAACGAATCTCGCCGCCACCGTGCTGGTCACGGTGTCGGTGCTGGTCGCTCTCGTGCCGCTGGCATGGGTCCTGATCACCGTGATCGCCAAGGGCATTCCCGCCCTGACCAGCGCCACCTGGTTCACGAACTCCCTGAGCGGGCTGTCCGCGTCCGCGATGGGCGGTGGCATCTACCACGCCCTCGTCGGAACCCTGCTGCAGGGCCTGGTGTGCGCGGTGATCTCCATCCCGATCGGCATCTTCGTGGCGATCTACCTCGTGGAGTACGGCGCCGGCACGCGACTGGGCAGGATCACCACGTTCATGGTGGACATCCTCAGCGGCGTCCCCTCCATCGTTGCCGCACTGTTCATCTACGCCCTGTGGATCGCCACGTTCGGATTCCCGAAGTCCGCCTTCGCGGTGTCCCTGGCGCTGGTCCTGCTCATGGTTCCCGTGGTCGTGCGCAGCACCGAGGAAATGCTGCGGATCGTGCCGCAGGACCTGCGCGAGGCCTCCTACGCCCTCGGCGTGCCCAAGTGGAAGACCATCGCGCGCATCGTGATCCCGACCGCGCTGCCGGGCATCATCACCGGCGTCATGCTGGCCCTGGCGCGCGTCATGGGCGAGACCGCGCCGCTGCTGATCCTCGTGGGCTACGCGCCGTTCATCAACTTCAACCTGTTCGGTGGCGAGATGGGCAGCCTGCCGGGCGTCATGGTGGCGGAGATGAACAACCCGACCGACGCGGGCACGATGCGGATCTGGGGCGCTGCCCTCACGCTCATCCTCGTCATCGCGGTCCTCAACATCGTCGCCAAGGTGATCGGCCACTACTCCCAGGTGCGGACCAAGTAGGCCTCCTCGTGCACACATCCCCCGATTTCGATACACCAGTAGGGAGCCGGTAATGGCCAAGCGTCTGGACCTCAAGGACGTCAACATCTTCTACGGCAAGTTCCACGCCGTCGCCGACGTGACGCTGGCCGTGCCGCCGCGGAACGTCACCGCGTTCATCGGACCGTCGGGCTGCGGCAAGTCCACCGTGCTGCGCTCGCTCAACCGAATGCACGAGGTGACCCCCGGTGCCCGCGTCGAGGGCTCCGTGCTGCTCGACGGCGAGGACATCTACGACTCGTCCGTCGATCCGGTCGGCGTCCGAAAGACGATCGGCATGGTGTTCCAGCGCCCCAACCCGTTCCCCACCATGTCGATCCGCGACAACGTCGTCGCCGGCCTCAAGCTGCAGGGCGTGCGCGACAAGAACAAGCTCGACGAGATCGCCGAGCGGTCGCTGCGCGGCGCGAACCTGTGGAACGAGGTCAAGGACCGTCTCGACAAGCCCGGTGGCGGCCTGTCCGGTGGTCAGCAGCAGCGCCTGTGCATCGCCCGCGCCATTGCGGTGCAGCCGGAGGTGTTGCTGATGGACGAGCCGTGCTCCGCTCTCGACCCGATCTCGACGCTCGCCATCGAGGATCTGATCGCCGAGCTGAAGCAGGACTACACCATCGTGATCGTCACGCACAACATGCAGCAGGCGGCGCGCGTGAGTGATCAGACCGCATTCTTCAACCTCGAGGCCACCGGCAGGCCGGGCCGGCTCGTCGAGATCGACGACACCGAGAAGATCTTCTCCAACCCCACCCAGAAGGCCACCGAGGACTACATCTCCGGTCGCTTCGGCTGAGCCGGCTGCGACTTCGGCACCGCGGACGCGGAAAGGCCCCGCCCGGAAAATCCGGGCGGGGCCTTTCCGCGTCGGGTTACTGGTCCTGCGGATACACCGTCAGCTTGTCGACGCGTTCACGCATCGCCCGGAAGTCCTCGTCGGTGGGCAGCTTGCCGGTGACCAGGAAGATCACGCGACGACCCACCTCGACGGCGTGGTCGGCGAACCGCTCGTAGAACCGTCCCAGCAGCGTCACGTCCACCGCCGCGGCCACGCCGTGCTTCCATTCGCGGTCCATCAGCACCGTGAACAGGTGACGATGGAGATCGTCCATCGCCTCGTCCTCCTGGTGCAGCCGGGCCGCCCGCTCGGGATCGCGCGTCTCGAGGATCTCCCTGGTCGCTGCGCCGAGGGAGACCGCGATCCGGCCCATCTCGGCGAAGTAGCCGTTGACCTCTTCGGGCAGAACGTGATTGGGGTGCCGGCGCCGCGTCGCCTTGGCGACGTGCAGGGCCAGCGCACCCATCCGGTCGATGTCGGCGACGATCTGGATGCCGCTGACCACGGAACGCAGGTCGCCGGCGACCGGCGCCTGAAGGGCGAGCAGCGAGAATGCCTTCTCCTCGCACTGCGTGCTCAGGTCCGTGATCTTGTCGTGCTCACCGATCACGGTCTCGGCGAGCGCGAGATCCGCCTGGAGCAGTGCCTGGGTGGCCCGCTCCATCGCAAGGCCCGCAAGGCCCGCCATCTCTCCGAGGAGATCGGCGAGCTCGGTCATCTGTTCGTGGTATACGACGCGCATAATGACACAGACTACGGCGCACACACAGCCGGGTCACGAGCAGCGGGTGAACGCAGGGTGAATGGCCGGGCGCGACGACCCGCTCAAGCGCAGGAATCGTCGCCCGCGTTGGTGATCGACAGGTCGACCGGCAGTTCGTTCTCCTCGGCAGCCTGGATGGGCACCGTCGGCAGGACCGACCCCGCCTCGGTCGGCGCGGTGATGCTGCCGGCGAATCCGGTGCCGAGGACGAGTTCCACGATGCCGCCGAGGTCCGCGGATTCCTGCAGCACCGCCCCCGGCACCGCGGACGCCAGTGTCAGCGCCTCGGCTTCCTGCCCGGGCGAGAAGCGGACGACGGTCTCCTTGCTCGTGCCGGAGTAGTTGCCGACGCTGTAGATCGGGAAACCGTAGGCGCCGAGTTCTTCCGCGGTCCGGGCCGCGAGGCCGGACGCGCCGGAAGCGTTGGACACCTGCACCGACACCGTCGACGGATCCACCGCGGTCCGGTCGGGCAGAACGGACACCGGCGGCGGCGCGGACGAATCGGGTTCCGGGGCCTCCCGCTTCTCCCCGGGCAGCGGTTCGTCGTCGATGATCGCGTGGAAGATCGCCTTGATGTCGTCGAGACGCGGAATCTCGTTGCCCCACTCGTTGGTTCCCGCCGTGGGCACGGTGAGGAAGGTGACGGCTCCGGCTTCGACCCGTTGCAGCGAGCGCCCGAGCCGGACGAGCGACTCGGTGTCGACGTTCTCGACGAACGTCGCTCGGGTGAACGCGTTGATGAACCCGTTCAGTTTGCCGGGGTCGAACAGGACCCTGTTCGACATCGCCGAGCGCAACAGCGACGACAGGAACTTCTGCTGCCGGGTGATGCGTCCGTAGTCGCCGTTTCCTTCCGACTCGACCTTCCGCGCCCGCACGTAGTCCAGCGCCTGCCGGCCGCTGAGGGTGTGGGTGCCCGCGGTCTCGATGACGGTGCCGAGTTCCCCGTCGACCAGGGGGGTAGGGGTGCACACCTCGACGCCACCGACCTCGTTCACCATGCTCTCGAAGCCGGCGAAATCCATTCCGACGAAGTGCCCGATCTTCAGGCCGGACAGCTTCTGGATCACCTTCACCAGGCACTTCGGTCCGCCCAGCGCGTAGGTGGCATTGAGCTTGTCGCCTTCGGCGGCGGGGAACGTCTCCGACGTGTACTCGCCGGTGGTGCTGTCCCAGCCCCGGCACACGGGCCGCGTCACGTCGAGGTCGCGCGGAAAGGAGACGGCGACGACGCGACTGCGGTCGGCGGGGATGTTGACCAGGATGACGGTGTCTGCGCGCGCGCCCTCGGCCTCGGCCTCGGTCCCGGCGCCGACCGCACCGCTCGCCCCGGCACGGGTGTCGGTGCCGATGATCAGATAGGTCTCGTCGCCGGTCTGGCCGCCGGGGTCGACGATGTCGGTGGATTCGGTGTCCAGCGCCGCGATCTGGGCGAATCCTGCCTCGGTGGAACGCACGTAGCCCCACACCAGGCCGCTGCCGACGAGGGTCAGTACGGACAGCAGGGCCAGGACGGTGCGGCCCGCCGTCGCGAGGCGCCGGCGTTTGCGCCGTTTGCTCAGAGCCAGCCTGCTCGGACCGTTGTCCCCGACCGCTCGGGGCAGCGCGACCGGTTGCTCGGGCTCGTCGTTCTGCTCGTCGGCGCGGTCGTCGCGCGGGGGTGTGGGCGGCGGGCTGTCCGGCGGCGCGGCGCCCACGGGCGGGATCTTCTCGGTGGGGTCGTCGTCGGCGGGCGATGTCCGCGGCGGCCGGACGGGCTGCGGGTTCGGCGCGGCCGGTTCGGGTTCGGGACGGCGGACAGGGGTGCTGTCGCGCCCCACCTTGTTCATCAGCGCCGCGACGGTGACCTGGTCGGGGTTCTCGCCCGGAGTGGCCGAGCGGCGGGGACGGCCGGTTTCGGCACCGCGCACCGGCGGCGGTCCGGCGTCACCGGGCAGATCCGTCGGGCGTCGGCGTGTCCGGCCGGTGTGTGAGCTGCGATACCCGGAGTCGGCGATAGGACGTTCCCACGGAGCGCGACTGTCGGGCAGGCCCGAATCGTGCTCCTCACCCACCGATTCCCTCGCCTCTCCGCGGATGTTCCGCTTTCGTACGCACCCGCCACCACGGCGATCCCGTCATGATACTGGCGGCCTCGATCCGGATCGAGGTGTCCGCCGAGCGACAGGCCGGTGCGGTCCGGTTCGTCCGGTCCGAACGGCTGAGCCGACGTCAGCCGCCCGAGTGCATGACGTCGGCGCCTGCCGGCACCATGCAGTCCTCGGGGTCGTCGAGCCAGCCGTCCGGCAGGGCGACGGTACCGGGGGAGCCCTGGCGGCCCCGAGGGCCCTCCGCGTCCTTGGGGAAGGGCACCGTCGGGTCGAGGCGGCCGAGCAACTCGTCGAGTTCGGCGAGGCCGGACACGCGCGCCAGGGCGTTGCGCACGTCGGATCCGGCCGGGAAGCCGCGCAGATACCAGGCGATGTGCTTGCGGATCTCGCGCATGCCGCGGTCCTCGCCGTGGTGGTCGGCGAGCAGTTCGGCGTGCCGGCGCATGATGCCCGCCACTTCGCCCAGATTCGGCGGGGTGGGCATGGGCGTGCCGTTCAGGGCGGCGCTGAGTTCGGCGAACAGCCAGGGCCGGCCGAGGCATCCGCGTCCGACGACGACGCCGTCGCAACCGGTCTGCTCCATCATCTTCTGCGCGTCCTCGGCGGCGAAGATGTCGCCGTTGCCCAGGACCGGTACGTCGGTGACGTGCTCCTTGAGCCGGGCGATCTCGTTCCAGTCCGCCTCACCCGAGTACCGCTGGGCGGCGGTGCGGGCATGGAGCGCGACGGCGGCGGCGCCCTCGGCCGCTGCGATCCGGCCCGCGTCGAGGTGGGTGTGGTGATCGGCGTCGATACCGATGCGGAACTTCACGGTCACCGGGATGTCGGTGCCCTCGGTGGCGCGGACGGCGGCCGCGACGATGTTGCCGAACAGGCGTCGCTTGTACGGCAGGGCCGAGCCGCCCCCCTTGCGGGTGACCTTCGGCACGGGGCAGCCGAAGTTCATGTCGATGTGGTCGGCGAGGTTCTCGTCGACGATCATCTTCGCGGCCTGGTAGGTGACGTCCGGGTCGACGGTGTACAGCTGCAGCGACCGGGGCGTCTCGGTGGGGCCGAATGTCGTCATGTGCATCGTGACGGGGTGACGTTCGACGAGTGCCCGGGCGGTGACCATTTCGCACACGTACAGCCCCGACGTGCTTCCCGAACGCTCGAGTTCGAGCTCGCGGCACAGGGTGCGGAAGGCGACGTTGGTGATTCCCGCCATCGGCGCGAGCACGACCGGGCTGTTCAACTCGAGCGAGCCGATGCGAAGGGGTGACATGAAGAACCTCGAAGACGGCGTGACGAAGAAGTGCGTACAACTGTGCCCGGCACCGAATCCGGCACCGGGCACAGGATAGCTGTTCGGGGACGCCGCCCCCGAATCACGCACCGGCGAGGATCAGGATGCGGCTTCGTTGCGTTCGCGGCGGGCGGCGTCGCGGGCGAGGGACCGATCGCGCATCTCCTCGAACTTCACCGCCTGCTTCTCGAGATCCTCGAGGAAGGTGCCGAGTTCGTCGAGGACGCGGGCGCCCTCGGCACCGAAGTCTTCACGCTCGAAGATGCGCCACTTGCGGAGCACCGGCATGACCACCTCGTCGAGGTGCTGACGCAGGTCGTAGATGCCGTGCTTGGCCATCAGCACGCCGTTGCGGCGGAAGTTGGGCATGCCGGCGCCGGGCATCTGGAAGTTCGTCAGCACATCGGTGATCGCCGCGAGAGTCTGATCCGGGGCCACGTCGAGAGCCGCTTCACAGATGTTGCGGTAGAAGATCATGTGCAGGTTCTCGTCGGCGGCGATGCGCTGGAGCATCTTGTCGGCGATCGAGTCGTGACACGCCCGGCCGGTGTTGCGGTGCGAGACGCGGGTGGCCAGCTCCTGGAAGGTGACGTACGACACCGAGTGCAGCATCCCCACCTCGTTGGGCGAGGCGAACCCGTTGGTCATGTGCTCCATGCGGGCATTCTCGAGAGCGACGGGGTCGACGCCGCGGGTGACGACGAGGTAGTCGCGCATCACGATGCCGTGGCGGTTCTCCTCGGCGGTCCAGCGGCCCACCCACGTTCCCCACGCGCCGTCGCGGGAGAAGCTCTCGGCGATCTCGCGGTGGTAGGACGGCAGGTTGTCCTCGGTGAGCAGATTGGTGATCATCGCGGCCTTGGCGACCTCGTCGAGCTTCGACTGCTCGGGCTCCCAGTCCACGCCGCCCATCGCGGCGAAGTTGCGTCCCTCGTCCCAGGGCACGTAGTCGTGGGGGTGCCAGTCCTTGGCCATCGAAAGGTGGCGGTTGACGTTCGCCTCGGCGACGGGCTCCAGCTCGCGCAGAAGCTCCAGCTGAGTCAGAACTCGCGTCATTCCGTTTACCTCTCCATAACTGTGCGTATCACGAACGAATTACAGGCTACGGCACCGTAGGTTGGGCGCCGCCATGTCTGTGACGTGCTCCAAATTCGGCCGACCCCGGCCCGACCGCCGATGGGATCCTTCACATGCGGTGATCCGGCCATCCTACCGGGTGGACACGGGTGCCTCGGCGCGACGCGCGGGAGTGAGCCCGTGTCCTCTCCGAAACCTCAGCGCTTGCCGCCACCGAGGAGTCCGCCGAGCAGATCGCCCAGGCCGCCGCCGTTGCCCCCCAGAACGCTGCCGAGAACTCCGCCGAGGCCGCCGGAGGCGCCCCCGCTGCCCGCGCCGCCCGACGCACTGCGCAGGAGCCCGCCGAGCAGATAGCTCAGGCCACCCGGCTCGCCGGATTTCCCGCCGGCCTGGCGGGCCAGGTACGTCAGCACGATCGGAGCGAGAATGGGCAGCAGTCGCGCGACGAGGTCGCTGCCGCCCGCGCCGTCGGCGTGGCCCAGCGTCTGCACGACCTGGTCCTTGTTGTCGCCGAACACGTTCGACACGATCCGGTCGCCGTCCTCGGTGTCCACGTCGCTCACGTTCACTCCGCCGTCGAGCAGGGGTGAGCCGCGGTGCTGGTCGAGCGCGGACAGCAGGGACGTGGCGCCGTCCGGATTCCGGGTATTCGCCTCGAGGCCGCCGACGAGCGTGGGCAGGGCGGCCCGCACCGCGGTGGCCGCCGTCTGCTCGTCCACGCCCAGTCGACGAGCGATCTGGTCGACCGGGATCTGCGAGAGGAGTTCGTCGAGTGAGGGCATGGGCACCGAGGGTAGCCGCCGTCGCCACCCCGGTCGGCGTTCCGCGTCGGCGTTGCGGCTACGCGGACGTCCGCCGTCCCGCGATCACCGCGCACAGCAACGCGACCCCCAACCCGCTGAGAATCAGCACGAACCCCGTCTGGTTCGTCAGCGCCGTCGCGTGGTTCGCGCGCACGTAGTCGTCGAACTGCTGGTGGACCCGCACCGCGAAGGCGCCGGTCGCGACGAGACCGACGACCACCCCGGCCCAGCCTGCGACCGCCGAATCGAACAGGGCGGCCAGGAGCAGCAGGACGGCGGCGAGGACGAGCGGTGCCGCGAGTGCCTGATGGACCGGAAGGTCGGCTGCGCCGAGGGCGGAGACGTCGCCGGCCGCAATCCCGTCGCGCAGGTCGGTCAACGGGATCTCGGTCGGCCGGGCCCCGGCCACCACCGGCAGGAACGAGCCGATTCCCAGGGCGACGGCAGACAGGAACAGGCCGAGGTCCACGAAGCTGCGCACGCCACTCCCATCGATCGCCGGATCGGTTTCGTGAGCGATGCCACCCTAACCACACTTCGGGTGCGGCAGCAGCGCAGAACCGGCGATTCGGACGCCGTGTCGGGTGTGCGGATCCGTAGTCTGAAGAGACGGCACACCCGGACCCGGAAGGGGAACTACGTGATGGCGGGCAACGAGACGGCGCAGCGGTCGGGGCTTCCCCCGTGGGCGAAGAAGGCCCTGTGGAGCGTCGCTGCCGTGCTCACGCTGGTGGCCGCGTACTTCGCGCTGGCGGCGTTCGTCCCCCGATGGTGGGCGCAGCGTGTCGCCGGGCTGGCCGACGCCGGTTTCGCTCGTGGAACGGCCTGGGGACTGCTGTTCGGATTCGTGTGCACCTTCGTGCCGTTGGCCCTCTTCGCTGCGGTGTGGCGGATCAGGACGTGGCGGCGGCATCGCGTCCTGCAGGTGGTGTTCGTCGTCGCCGCCGTCATCGTGGCGATTCCCAACCTGATGACCTCGAGCATCGTGCTGGGCAGCGGGAACGCGGCGCACGCGGGGGAGCGGATCCTCGACGTCGACGCCCCAGGATTCCGGGGCGCGACGCTCGTCGGCGCCGTCCTCGGAGCGGTCATGTTCCTCGTGTTCGCCGCTCTGAGCTTCATGTACCGCAAACGCGGTCGCGACCTCGAGCGGGAGCGGGCCCAGCAGGAGTCGGAGCTGCGAAGCGACCGTCCGGGCAGGGTGGCCGGCGCGCCGGACTAGCAGGCGACGACGAGGTGTGTCGAACACTGCGGGCGCACTCCGGCCGGCAGTGTCCAGTGCCCCCACCAGGGTTCGAAGTCACAGTGCCCCCACCAGGGCTCGAACCTGGGACCTGCGGATTAAAAGTCCGTAGCTCTACCAACTGAGCTATAGGGGCGTGGGCGCACAGTCTAACTGCATCGCGCCGGTCAACAGTATCGGACGGCCGTGCCGCTCGAAGGCTCGGGTGCGCACCCCCTGCGGCGCACCCGAGCCGGATAAAAGCATACCACTTGGTGTGTTCTGTGCGAAGACGGGAAATGCCTGGCTGTGCGCGTGCCGGTCGCCCGGCGGCTACAGTGGCGATCGGGGGGACCGCAGGTCACGTTCGGAGGCACGAACCCCCCATGTCACGTCAGCAAGAGCGGGCGCGGCGCACCCGCGCGTCCATCGTCGAATCCGCGGCGATCGAATTCGCCCGGCGCGGATACGGCGCAGCCTCGGTCAACGCGATTCTCGAGCACTCCGGGGCGACCAAGGGCGCGATGTACTTCCACTTCGATTCGAAGGAGGAGCTCGCCCGGGCGGTGCTCGCGGAGGGCCTCGACCGTTATCGGGTGATCACCGAGCGGTGGCTGCACGCGCCGGGGCTGGATCCCTTCGAGCGGTTGCACGGCCTCGTCGGAGATCTCGCCGACGCCCTGCAGGGCGACGTCATCATCCGGGCCGAGTTCAAGCTCGTGACCGAACCCGAGTTCGACGCCGAGGCGAAGCTGCGCGGCAGCTCGGTGTGGGGAGCCGCCGGCCGCCGGCTGGCCGTCGAGGCGCGGGACGCGGGGCTGGTCCGTGCCGGCGTCGACCTCGAACGGTTCCTGGGTGTGCTCGGGGCGTGCCTGGCCGGCCAGCGCTACTTCCACGATCTCACCGCGACCGACGTCGACGTGCGGGCCCGCTTCGCGGAATGCCTGGACGTGTGCCTCGAGGCGACGGCCGCGCCGGAGTGGCTCGAGCGGCGGCGCGGGGCGCCGGAGTCGCCCATGGAGGGCGAACAATCGGCGTGACCTGCTGATTTGTGAATCCGGAAACCGGTGTCCTAAGCTATCCAAGCTCCCAACGGAACGCGAACCCGTTGAGGGTGCGGGTCGGAGTAATCCGGCGGGCCCCCTTCGTCTAGCGGCCTAGGACGCCGCCCTTTCAAGGCGGTAGCGCGGGTTCGAATCCCGTAGGGGGTACGCTTGCGGAAGCAGTATCGCCGCATGCAGTACGGTTTGACCACAAGTGAAGAGCATGGCCCTGTGGCGCAGTTGGTTAGCGCGCCGCCCTGTCACGGCGGAGGTCGCGGGTTCGAGTCCCGTCAGGGTCGCAGAGTTGGCAATTGGCATTCGGTTCGGGTGCCGTCCGGCCAGGTAGCTCAGTTGGTACGAGCGTCCGCCTGAAAAGCGGAAGGTCGCCGGTTCGATCCCGGCCCTGGCCACCACACAACTTCATACGGTAGGCCCACCGCCCGGCGGTGGGTTTTCTGTGGAAATCCCCTTCGGGGATGCACACGGCCCTGTGGCGCAGTTGGTTAGCGCGCCGCCCTGTCACGGCGGAGGTCGCGGGTTCGAGTCCCGTCAGGGTCGCTTCACGGCGAAGGCCCGGTCCCGACACGGACCGGGCCTTCGCCGTCCTGCCCGGTTCAGCCGCGGGCCCGGAGTTCCCTGCGAAGAAGCTTGCCGGACACGGTCTTCGGGATCTCGTCGATGATCTCCACCAGCCGCGGGTACTTGTACGCCGCCATCCTCTCCCTGGCGAAGGCGATCAGTTCCTCCTCGGTGACCGAGTGCCCCGGACGGAGGCTGACGAACGCCTTGACCGTCTCGCCGCGGTAGCTGTCCACCACCCCCACGACCGCGGCCTCGCGCACCGCATCGTGCTCGTAGAGCACGTCCTCGACCTCTCTCGGCCAGACCTTGTACCCACCGGCGTTGATCTGGTCCTTCTTGCGGTCGACGATGTAGAACCAGCCGTGGGCGTCCATGTACCCGACGTCCCCGGTGTGGAGGGCACCCCCGGGCAGCGCGGTCGCGGTCTCCTCGGGCTTGTTCCAGTAGCCGGCGACCACCTGCGGCCCCGACGTGACGAGCTCGCCCACCTCCCCGACGGGAAGGTCGTTGCCGTCCTCGTCGACGACCCGCACGACGGTGTCGAAGGTCGGGACTCCGACCGACAGGGCGCCGGAGGCCTCGTCCACCGGAGCCCGGGTGCCGAACGGAACTGCATGCGAGGGAGAGGTGGTCTCGGTGAGGCCGTAGATGTTGTGGATGTACGTCCCCGAGAACGTCTCGAACGCCGCGACGGTGCTCGGCGGTATCGGCGCTCCGCCGGAGAAGATCTTGGTCAGCGTCTTCAGCGACTCACCGCGGGCGCCGGGAACGTTCATCAGCGCGATGAACACGGTGATCGAGCCGACCGTGAACGTCGCCTGTTCCACCGCCACCGTTTCGAGGGTCACGCCTGGGTCGAGCCGGTACATCAACACCAGGGGCGCGCCTGTCAGCAGGGCGACGGCGATGTGCCCGACGAGCCCGGTGATGTGGAACAGCGGGGCGATGCCCAGCACGACGTCGTCCGCGCCGAGTCCCACCCATTCCCGGTAGGTGCGGGCATTGAACACCACGTTGCGGTGAGTGGTCATCGCACCCTTCGGTGGTCCGGTCGTACCGGATGTGTAGGTGAGGAACGCGATGTCGTCCGGGCCGAGGGCGTGCACCGGGACGGGCCGTCCCCGGAACTCGGCCAGGAGCGCCTGCAGGTCGAGAGTGCCGGGCAGATCGAGGCGTTCGATGCCGGAGAAGATCCGCTCGTCTCCACGCGTCTGGTATTCCAGTTCGGACGTGGTGATCACGATCCGGACGGCGGTGCCGGCGACGACGTGCTGTGCGACGTCCCGGTACAGCCCCTGGAGTGCAACGAGCACGGTAGCCCCCGAGTCCAGGAGGATTTCACCGAGCTCGCGTTCCTTGTTCATGGGGTTGACGGAGACCGGGATACCGCCGGCCTTCCAGACACCGAGCTGCGCCACGACGAACTGCGGGACGTTCTGCAGGAACAGCGCCGCCCGCTCACCCGGGCAGAAGCCGTGGGCCGTCAGTGCGGCCGCGAACGCGTCGGACTGCTCGTCGAGTTCACGGCGGGTCAGGCGCCCGTCGAAGTAGCGGATGATGTCCGCGTCCGGGTCGCGAGCGACGGTGGCGCGGAACATCTCCAGCGCGTCGGTGTACTCCGGCTCGATGTGGGTCGGCAGGCCCGGCGCGTAGCGCGCGAGCCACGGCTTGCTGTCGTAGACGCCCGTGTGCGCGTCGCGGGGTCCGGCTGCGCTCATCGGATGACGACCGGATTGACCGGGGCGCCCGTGCCGCCCACGACCTTCAGCGGGGCCGCGGTGTACAGGAAGGTCCAGCGGTTGTCGGCGGCGCACGCGTCGGCGAGGTCCTCGAGCCAGGCGATCTCGGTGAGGGCGACGCCGAGATTGCGCATGAGCGCGCAGTGCAGGGGCAGCGCCACGCCACTGGCCGGGTCGGTGGTCACCTCGTTGGCGATGGTGTCCGTGACCAGGTTGGGGATCTCCCGGTTCCGGAACCATTCGACGAGTCCGCGGCTGTACGTCAGGCCGGGTTCGCAGAAATCGGCGTAGAACTCGGTGGTGTCTTCGAGGCTGTACCAGTACTTCAGCCAGCCGGTACGGATCACGAGGATGTCGCGCGGCTCGATGGTCACGCCCTGGGCGGCGGCGGCCGCCTCGAGGTCGTTGTGGTCGAAGGTCTCGCCGGCGTCGAGCCACTCCTTGCCCCGGTGGCGGGCCATATCGATCAGGATCCCCCTGCCCACGACGCCCTTCTCGGCGATCGGCAGCACCGAGGCCTTGTCCATGCTGCCGACGGTGCTGCGCGCGTCGTATCCGTTCCAGAGTTTGCCGTCGTACCAGACGTGGCCGAGGGCGTCGTACTGGGTGGAGCCCTGCAGGAAGAGGGTGGCGGTGTCGTCGGCGTAGTGCAGTCCGCCGGGGAACTGCGGGGCGTCCTCGCCGTCCCACGACGATTCGTCGAGGGTGTTGCGGCGATCGATGCCGCTGCGGCTGGGCCACAGGGGATCGCCGGGGGCCTCCTTGCGGCCCATGTGGATCTGCAGGGTGAACACGTCGCCGGACTCGACCTCGGCTATTCCGCCGAGAACCTCCTTGGTGCCGAGGAAGTTCAGAGCTCCGATCTCGTCGTCGGCGCCCCAGCGTCCCCAGTTGCTGGGGGCGTCGTCGCCGAGCAGTTCGCGCATGGACGGGGCGTCGGACATACCGTCTCCTGTTTCGGGGGTCGAGGTGCAGTTGCCGCTCACCGAGCGTTCGTACGGTAAGCGTTCGCTTATGGTGTAGGTCACATCTCGAGGTGTCAACCCGCGGAGGACGAGGGCGCGCCGCCCGCTCGTGATGCGCACCGCAGAGCCTGGGCCGGTGTCGTCTCGGCGGGTCTTCGACGGCGGAACGGGTCGCCACCCTGTACGTTCAGTTTGCACCGGACCCGGTGCGGTTCCGGCGCTGATCCGCAGGGCGGAGCCGGGTCGAGCGTCGGATGAGAACATGTTCTAGAGTGAGTTCGATCTTCCGGACGGACGCACTCCGGTGACACGACGAACGAGGTGATCTGTGCGAGTAGCTCTGCTGTCGTACCGCAGCAAGCCGCACTGCGGTGGTCAGGGCGTGTACGTTCGACATCTCAGCCGCGAACTCGCGGCACTCGGCCACGACGTCGAGGTGTTCTCCGGGCAGCCGTATCCCGAGCTCGACGACGGGGTCACCCTGGTGAAGGTCCCGAGCCTCGACCTCTATCGCGACGACGACCCGTTCCGCTTTCCGCACCCGCGGGAGATCCGCGACGCGATCGACCTGCTCGAGCTGGGCACGATGTGGACGGCGGGGTTCCCGGAGCCGTTGACCTTCAGTCTGCGCGTGGCCCGGCTGCTGCGCGACCGGGCCGGGGAGTTCGACGTCGTGCACGACAACCAGTGCCTCGGCTACGGCTTGCTCCGGATCGCGGATGCGGGCCTGCCGCTCGTCGCGACCATCCACCATCCGATCACCCGCGACCGGGAGCTGGACCTCGCGAGCGCCCCGACGCTGCGCCGCAGGATCACGTTGCGCCGATGGTACGGATTCCTGCGCATGCAGGCCCGGGTGGCGCGGCGCATCCCGACCCTGCTCACCGTCTCGAAATCCTCCGAGGACGACATCCGTACCGCGTTCGACATCCCCGACGGGCGCTTGCGCACGATCCCGCTGGGAGTGGACACCGAGATCTTCGCCCCGCCGTCGACCGAACGCGTGTCCGGCCGCATCGTGTGCGTGGCCAGCGCGGACGCACCGCTCAAGGGCGTCGCCAATCTGCTCGAGGCGGTGGCGAAGCTCCGCACCGAGCGGCAGGTCGAGCTGGTGCTCGTCACCAAGCTCGCCGCGGGCGGCGTCACCGAGAAGCTGATCGAGCAGCTCGCCATCGGGGACTCGGTACGCACCGTCTCCGGGATCGACGACGGCGAGCTGGCCGGACTGCTCGGTTCGGCGCAGGTGGCCGCGGTCCCGTCACTCTACGAGGGGTTCTCGCTGCCCGCGGTCGAGGCCATGGCCTGCGCCACGCCTCTCGTGGCGAGCCGCGCCGGCGCGATTCCCGAGGTGGTCGGCGATGCGGGCATCCTCGTGCCCCCGGGTGACAGCGAACAGCTGGCCGCGGCGCTGGCACGGGTTCTCGACGATCCCGCCGAACAGGCCCGGCTGGGGTCGGTGGCGCGGGCCCGGGTGCTCGAGCGATTCAGCTGGGCGGCCGTGGCCGCCCGGACCGCCCAGGCCTACCGGGATACCGTTGCGGCCCAGGCAGGAAGGACCGAAGTCTGATGCTGACAGTCGATTTCGACCGGCTGGGGGTCGAACCCGGTGACCGTGCCATCGACATCGGCGCGGGCGCCGGACGGCACTCGTTCGAGCTCTACCGCCGGGGCGCCGACGTGGTGGCGTTCGACCGCAGCGCGGAGGACATGAAGGCCGTCGGCGACATGTTCGCGGCGATGGAACTCGAGGGCCAGGTACCCGAGGGAGCACTGGCCCGGGCCGAGGTGGGCGACGCCCTCGCCCTGCCCTACGACGACGAGACCTTCGACGTGGTGCTGATCTCCGAGGTGCTCGAGCACGTGCCCGAAGACGACCGCGCCATCGCCGAATTCGTGCGGGTGCTCAAACCCGGCGGCGTCGCGGCCGTCACCGTCCCGCGGTGGCTGCCGGAGCAGATCTGCTGGGCGCTGTCCGACGCGTATCACGAGGTCGAGGGCGGCCACGTGCGGATCTACAAGGCCGACGAACTGGCAGCGAAGCTGACGGCCGCAGGCCTGACGGTGCGCGGCCGGGACCACGCCCATGCCCTGCATTCGCCGTACTGGTGGCTCAAATGCGCCGTGGGCGTCGAAAACGACGACAACCCCCTGACGAAGGCGTATCACCGTCTCCTCGTATGGGACCTGATGCAGGGGCCGTGGCTGACGCGCACGGCGGAATCGTTGCTGAATCCGGTGCTCGGCAAGAGCGTCGTG
>NZ_AJFC01000142.1:0-3389 GCF_000256505.1 Rhodococcus sp. P14
GACGGTTCCCGTTGTCGGCCGCTGACTTCCGCCCCGGCGGGGCACGGCACGCGGTTCCGGCCGTGCCGGGAGTGCTGTCCGAGGATCAGTGCCTGCGAACCGCCCGCGCGATCGCCGACATGCAGGAGTCCTCCGGAGCGATCCCGTGGTTCCCCGGCGGTCACACCGACCCGTGGGACCACATCGAGTCCGCGATGGCGCTCACCGCCGCGGGGTTGTTCGAGGAGGCCGAGGCGGCCTTCGACTGGTCCCGTCGGACCCAGCGGCCGGACGGCTCGTGGCCCATGCAGTTCCGCGGGGACGCCGTCGAGAACCACGACGCCGACTCGAACTTCACCGCGTACATCGCGGTGGGGGTGTGGCACCACTACCTCGTCACGGGCGACACCGACCATGTGGTGCGCTTGTGGCCGACGGTGCGGGCGGCCCTCGACCATGTGCTCGAGCTGCAGGCACCCGGAGGCGAGATCTACTGGGCTCGAGGCGAACACGGCACGGCCGACGAGGCTCTGCTGACGGGGTGTTCGAGCATCCACCACAGTCTGCAGTGCGGGCTGCGCCTGTCGGAGGTGGTCGGCGACCCCCATCCGGACTGGGAGGTCGCGTGGTACCGGCTCGGCCACGTGCTGCGACGGCATCCGGAGGCATTCACCCCCAAGCCGGAGTACTCGATGGACTGGTACTACCCGATCCTCGGCGGGGCGGTGCGCGGTGCGCCGGCCCGGCAACGGATCCGGGAGCGCTGGGACGATTTCGTGGTCGGCGACATCGGCATCCGCTGCGTCGACCACCGGCCGTGGGTGACGGGTGCCGAGACGTGCGAGCTCGTCCTCGCCCTGGACGCGATCGGTGAGGCCACGACGGCCCGGATCCTGCTGGCCGCCATGCAGCATCTTCGCGACCCGGACGGGTCCTACTGGACCGGAATGGTGTTCACGGACGGAAAGCGCTGGCCCGTGGAGAAGAGCTCCTGGACCAGCGCTGCGGTCATCCTCGCCGCCGACGCGCTCTCGCGCAGCACCGCCGGCAACGGAGTGTTCCGCGACGCCACCGCACCCGCCGGATGGGTCGCCGCCGAGAGCTGTCACGAGGACTGCCGGGTGACGGTCTGAGCCGTCAGCCCGGCAGCATTCCGGCGGTGCCGGAAGTGCGTTCGAGCACGCGCAGCGAACCGGTCACCGACACCTCGGTGAACTCGCCGCTCCCGAGCGCGCGCAGGTAGACCTCGTACGGGGGACGGCCGCCGTCCTTCGGATCGGGGAACACGTCGTGGATGATCAGGGCGCCGCCGACACGCACCCACGGCGCCCAGCCCGCGTAGTCCGCCTGCGCCGCCTCACTGCTGTGACCACCGTCGACGAACACGAACGACACCGGGGTCCGCCAGAACTCCGCGACCTGGCCGGATCGTCCCAGCACCGCCACGACATGAGATTCGAGGTCCGCGTCGGCCAGGGTGTGGCGGAACCGTCCCACCGTGTCCAGATGCCCGGTGTGCGGGTCGACGAGGGCCGGATCGTGGTACTCCCATCCGGGTTGGTGCTCCTCGGACCCGTGATGATGGTCGATCGTGACGATGGTTCCCCCGGTGGCCTTCGCGGCGGCTCCGAGATAGACGGTCGAGCGCCCGCAGTAGGTGCCGATCTCGACGCCGACCCCGTCGCCGAGATACCGGACCGCGGCGTCGTGCAGGGCCGTGCCCTCGTCGATCGGCATGAAACCCGGTGTCGCCTCGGCCAGCTCGATCGTCTCCCGGGGCAGGGTGGTGCGGGTCATGATGATCGGTCTCCGTTCGTTGCGGTCCACGGTGTGCTCGGAAGCGGTACGTATCGGAACCACAGTACCCACCGGTTCCGGCGGGCCACCCGGCAAGCCGCCGGATGCAGGTCAGGCGCCGTAGCCGCCGTCGACGTCGAGGATCTGCCCGGACACGAAGTCCGCCCGGTCCGAGGCGAGGAAGGCGACGGCCTCGGCGACGTCGTGGGCGTCGCCGAAGCGTCGCAGGGGAATGTTGTTGCGCGCGACGGACAGTGCGCGCTCGTCGAGTTCGCCGGACCCGATCAGCCGGGCGGCGGTGCCGTCGGTGAGCATGCCCGGCCCCACCGCGTTGACCCGCACCCCGAATCGCCCTTCCTCGGCCGCCAGCGCCCGCACGAGGGCTTCGATCGCACCCTTCGGTCCGGCCGACAGGCCGTCCCGGACCGGGAACCGGCGGGTCGCCGCCGTCGTCACCGCGACGATGTTGCCCCGCGACTCCCGCAGCCGGGGCAGTACCGGGTGGACGAGATTGAAGAACGCGCCCGCGTCGCCCACGAGCTGGTCGCGGAACTGCGCGGGCGTCACCCGGCTCAGGTGCACCATCGGCACGTGCGGTCCCGCCGCGTGGACGAGTGTGTGCAGTGCACCGAACGTCGCGACGGCTGCGTCCACGACCCCGGCGGCCGCGGCACTGTCGCTCAGCTCCGCCTGCAGCGGCAGCGCCTTCGCCCCGAGTGTGCGCAGTTCCGCCGCCAGTGCGGCGGCGGCCCCGTCGTTGCGGCGGAACGTGAAGGCGACGTCGCTGCCGCGCTCGGCCAGCATCCGGCACACCGCCCGGCCGATCCCGCCGGTGCCGCCGGCCACGAGGGCCGCGCCCGGGCGGTCCGCGAAGTCCTGCACTGCTCACTCCTTCGGTTCTCGCGCCGCGGGGCCCCGAGCGGGCTCGGGGAACTCCCTCGGTGGGCTCACGTCTTGCGGCGCCGGGCGAGCACGCCGCCGATCATCGAGTCGAGTTCGGTGCCGAGCGGCCATCCGACATAGTGGCACAGGAACAGGGCGATCTCCTTCAGTTGCGGTTCGTCGAGTTCCTCGTTGTGGAGTGCGGCCCCGACCTGGATCTCGGCCACGTCGATCAGCCCCTGTGCGGTGAGCGCGCCGAGCAACAGCAGCCGCCGGTCGCGGATGCTCAGCCCGGGCCGGGACCAGATGTCGGCGAAGAGGTGGTCTGCGGTGACGGCGAAATGGTCGCCGGGCCCGTCCTGCATCTCCCAGCCGTACACCTGCGACATCATGTCCAGGCCGCGGCGGCGGCGGTCGTCGGTCATGCGGGCTCCTCCTGTCGTGCGTTCTCTCCCCGGCCCACCCCGAGACCCGGACCGAGGTCGCCGAGCGCGCGCGCCGCGAGGGGCAGGTCGACGCCGAGCCGAGCGCCGAGACCGAGGGCCAGCGACAGGTCCTTCTCGCCCAGCGCACGCACGTGGTCGAGGATCGGGAACCAGAAGTCGTCCGGTGGGATCGGTGCGGTGGTGTCCCGGAGCATGATCGCCCCGGCGCCCCCGCTGATCGCGTCGGTGTGGCGGACCACCTTCCCGAGCGCGGTGATGTCCAGCCCGGCCGCCTCGGCGAGCCGC
>NZ_AJFC01000143.1:0-8533 GCF_000256505.1 Rhodococcus sp. P14
TCCGCGGCAGCGGTGAACGACACGAAGTGCAGCAGATTCCGGGCCAGCTTCATCCGGGTGCCCGCGCCGACCGGACCGGCGTGCACGACGAGGTCGGAGAACCACGAGAACGGTTCGCGCACCATGTCGAACGCCGCGTCGGAGGCGCCGACCATCACCGCGAGCCGGCCCTGCTCGGCGCCGGGGGCCCCGCCGCTGACGGGAGCGTCGACGAGCTCGAGCCCGCGCTCGGCGCATGCGGCGGCGAGTTCCACGGCGGTGGTGTCGGCGACGGTCGAGTGGACCGCGATGACCGTGCCGGGCCGCGCGCCGCCGAGCAGTCCCGCGACGACTGTGCGGACCTGGGCATCGTCGACGACGGTGACGCAGACGACGTCGCATTCGCGCGCGAGGTCTGCGGGGTCGTCGGCGGCTCGCGCGCCGGCCGCGGTGAACGGCGCGACGGCCTCGGGCCGGGTGTCGAGCACGGTGAGCCCACCCGGCCGGTCCAGCAGTCGCTTCGCCATCGGGGCCCCCATGTTGCCGAGGCCGATGCAGCCGAGCCGGGTCACGAGCGGATCACCTGGCCGCCGTCGACGTTGAAGATCTGCCCGGTGATCCAGTCCGCCTCGTCGGAGAGCAGGAACAGGCACATGCCCACCAGATCCCCGGGGGTGCCCATCCGTTTCAGTGGCAGTCTGGAAACCATGTCCGCCACCATGTTTCCCGGTGTGACGGTGCGGGTGGCCTCGGTGTCGATCGGGCCCGGGGCGATCGCGTTGATGCGGATGTTCGAGCCGCCGAGTTC
This sequence comes from Rhodococcus sp. P14, assembly GCF_000256505.1. Taxonomy (NCBI): domain Bacteria; kingdom Bacillati; phylum Actinomycetota; class Actinomycetes; order Mycobacteriales; family Nocardiaceae; genus Rhodococcus; species Rhodococcus sp. P14. The sequence continues at coordinate 788 of NZ_AJFC01000143.1, forward strand.
GGTGGCCAGCTGCTGGGTGAGTCCGTTGACGCCGACCTTGGCCAGGCCGTAGAAGCCGGAGTACACCCATGCGGCGGTCGACGACTGGTTGACGAGCGAGCCGCCGTTCGCCGTCATGTGCGGCCACACCGCGCGGGTGACGTTCAGCGCGCCGTCCATGTTCACGCTCATGAATTTCCTGTAGTAGTCCCACGGAACCGTCAGCAGCAGATCGAGTTTCATGCCACCGTAGATCGCGGCGTTGTTGACGACGTGGTCGATGCCGCCGAACGTCTCGACCGTGAATGCCGCGAGTTCGCCGGCCGAACCGGGATCGGACACGTCGACGGTCTTGAAGACGGCGGTCCCGCCGTCGGCGACGATCTGCTCGGCCACGTGCCCGCCGCGCTCGGTGTCGATGTCCGCCACGACGACCGAGGCGCCCTCGGCGGCAAGGGCCTTGGCGTACGCCTCGCCGATGCCCTGGGCCGACCCGGTGACGATGGCGGTACGGTCGGCGAAACGCGTTGTGCTGCGGATCATGTTCGTCAGCCTCTCTGCTTCGCCGCGGGTTCGGCGACGAGTTTGGTCTCCAGGTACTCCTCGAAGCCGGCCACACCCATCTCGCGGCCGATCCCGGACTGCTTGTAGCCACCGAAGGGAGCGTCGGCGGCGTACCAGATCCCGCCGTTGACGCTCAGGGTGCCGGTGCGGACCCCCTCGACGACCCGGCGGATCCGGTCCTCGTCGGTCCCCCAGACGGCTCCGGACAGGCCGTAGGGGGAGTCGTTCGCGATGCGGATCGCCTCGTCGTCGCCGTCGTAGGGGAGGATCACGAGGACCGGCCCGAAGATCTCCTCCCGGGCGACCCGCGCGTCGTTGCCGACCCCGGCGATCAGTGTCGGTTCGACGAAGAAGCCGCGCTCGTGCTCGGCGGGGCGGCCACCGCCGACGACGATCGTCCCGCCCTCCTCGACGGCGAGCCGCAGATAGCCCTCGACCCGGGCGCGCTGGCGCTCGGAGATCAGCGGACCGCATACCGTGCCGGGGTCGTCCGGGTCGCCGGGCCGGATGCCGCGCAGCGCGTCGGCGGTGACGCGGACCGCCTCCTCGTAGCGGCCGCGGGGGACGAGCAGGCGGGTCGTGATGGCGCACCCCTGCCCGGCGTGGGTGCACACGGTGAAGGCGGCCATCGAGCAGGCGGCGCCGAGATCGGCGTCGTCGAGCACGATGAACGCCGACTTGCCGCCGAGTTCGAGGAACACCTTCTTCACGGTGTCCGAGGCGGCGCGCATCACCGACCGTCCGGTGGGGGTGGATCCGGTGAACGACACGAGATCCACCCGCGGGTCGGTCGCGAGCAGGGCGCCGAGGGCATGGTCGCTCGAGGTCACGATGTTCACCACGCCCGGCGGGATGTCGGTCTCCTCGGCGAGGATCCGGCCCACGACCGCGGCGCACCACGGCGTGTCGGGCGCGGGCTTGAGCACCATCGCATTGCCGGCGGCGAGCGCGGGGCCCAGCTTGGCGAAGTTGATCTGGTGCGGGAAGTTCCACGGGGTGATCGCCCCGACGACACCGACCGCCTCGCGGAGCACGTAGCGGTGGGTGGGGATGCCCATCGGCGCGGCGTTGCCGAGATCCTGGCGCCACGCGTAGTTCTCGGCCAGATCGGCGAAGTACCCGAGGTCGCCGACGGGGCCCTCGAGATGGGCTCCGGTGGTGAGGAATCGGGGGGCGCCGGCCTCGGCGATGGTGATCGCCCGCAGTTCCTCGAGGTGACCGCGCAGCGCATCGCGGAGCTGACGCAGGCAGCGGGCCCGGAAGGAATGGTTGCGGGACCAGCCGGTGGTGTCGAAGGCGCGACGGGCCGCCTCGATCGCGGCGTCCGCGTCGGCGGCGGTGCCGTCGGCGGCGGTGCCGAGGACTTCCTCCGTCGCCGGGTTCACGACCTCGAACGTGCCTCCCGAACCGGGAACGAGTTTGCCGTCGATGAGCAGTGCCGAGCTGCCGGTCGGAATCAGGGACATCGGTGCTTCCGTTCGTCGGGGCGGCGTGGCGGGCGGTATCGGAACGGGTCCGGCGGGGCGTCGAGTGCCGGGCGGCACGATGTGAGGCCCCTCATTTTCTGGACAGCTGTCTGGACTATAGTTCGGCCAGGGGGGTGGCGCAATGCCGCCGGACCGGTCCGCGCGGCGGCAGGGACGCGCCGGCACGGGCACTCGGGACGGCCGGCAGTGTTTTCCTCCGGCGACGGCGTGGGACGGACTCAGGATCGCGCGGAGGCCGCGCGAGCGGCGGCCAGGGCGCCCGCGACCACGTTCTCGTAGATGCGGTCGAGGTCGAGCTCGTCGCCGAGGAAGCCGCTGCGCACGATCACGGCGAACCCGTGCATCGCGGTGAACAGGCTCACCGCGGCCTCGAGCGTGTCCTCCTCCGGCACCCCGCACGAGGCGAGCATCGAGCGGAGGGCCGAATTCGCGTCGAGGGCCGCCGCGAGCAGGGCGCTGCGGTCGCCCGGCGCCACCGTCAGCGCCTGGTAGCGGTGCGGATGCTCGGCGGCCCACGCCCGGTGCGCATCGATGAGAGCGCGCAGGCCTTCGGGCCCGCTGCGGCCCATTGCCACCTCGCGGAGCCGGGCGCCGAGCTCGGTCATCGTCCGCACCTGGATCTCACCGCGGACGTCGTCGAGTCCGCGGACGTGGTTGTAGAGCGAGGCGGTGACGATGCCGAGACGGCCGGCGAGGGTGCTCATCGTCAGCTGCTCCCAGCCGGACTCGTCCACCACCGCCGAGGCCGCGTCGATCACCTTCTCGCGGCTGAGATTCCGACGGCGTATCGGCCTGTGCTCTCCGGTCCCCATGCAGCCATCCTACGGATCTTCCATTTCAAACGAATGTGTGTAGCTTGTAAACGACGGTCATTCGTATACACGCGCGAGGTGGTCCCGTGACGGCATCCCGTATCGACCTGAAGAACCCCGACCTCTACACCGAGGGCGTCCCTCACGACGTCTTCGCCGAGCTGCGGCGCAATTGCCCGGTCTACCGGCAGGACGAGGAGGACGGACCCGGCTACTGGGCGGTGACGCGGCATGCGGACGTCACCGCGGTCTCGCGCGACAGCACCACGTTCTCGTCGGCGCTCGGCACGACGCAGATCGACGAGTTCGACGCGGAGACCCGCCGCAAACAGGCGGCGATGCTCGTCAACCTCGATCCGCCCGAGCACACCCGGTTGCGCCAGCTCGTCAGCCGCGGATTCACTCCCCGGGCGGTCCGGACGCTCGAGGGACACATCCGCGACATCTGCAACCGCGTCGTCGACGATCTCGTCGAGCGGGGCCGCGACGGCGCGGTCGTCGACTTCGTACCGGTGGCCGCCGCTCCGCTTCCGCTCGAGGTGATCGCCGCCCTGCTCGGCGCACCCGGGGAGGACGTCGACAGGCTCTGCGACTGGTCCGACCGGATGATCGGGTTCGACGACCCGGAATTCGGCAACACCCGGGCCGACGGAGAACTCGCCGCCGAGGAGATCTTCCTGTACGCCAACGAGATCGCCGCGGCGCGCAGGGCGGAGCCGCGCGACGACATCGTCTCCCGGCTCGTCCGGCCGGACGAGAACGGTGACACGCTGACCGAGATGGAGTTCGACATGTTCTTCGTGCTGCTGGTGGTGGCCGGGAACGAGACGACGCGCAACGCCGCCGCCGGCGGCATGCAGGCCTTCGTCGACCATCCGGAGCAGTGGCGCCGCCTGCAGGCCGAGCCGGAACTCGCCGCCGGTGCGGTCGAGGAGATCCTCCGGTGGGTCACCCCGGTGATCGGGTTCCGCCGCACGCCGACGTGCCCGGCGACGATAGGGGGCCAGCCCGTCGAGGCGGGGGACAAGGTGGTGGTCTACTACCCGAGCGCGAACCGGGACGAGGACGTTTTCGAGGATCCGCACGTCTTCGACATCGGGCGCACCCACAATCCGCATGTGGCGTTCGGCGGCACCGGGGTGCACTTCTGCCTGGGTGCGCACCTGGCGCGGCTGGAGTTGCGGATCCTGTTCGAGACGCTCGCACGCCGGATCGAGCGCGTCGAGCCCGCGGGCCCGGTCCGGCGGTTGCGCTCGAACTTCGTCAACGGCATCAAATCCATGCCCGTACGCGTGTACCCGAAGGGGTGACCGGTGTACGGAGGCCGTTGCCCCGGACAGGCGACCGTAGTAATGTCCAGACACGTGTCCAGAAATGTGAATCTCGAATCCACCCGCCGCCGTCTCACCGAGAAGCAGGCCGACACCGTGGATCGCCTGACGCGCGCTGCCGTGGAGGTCCTGCGGGAAGAGGGGTTCGCAGGACTGACCGTACGCAACGTCGCCGCCCGGGCCGGTGTCGCACCGGCGACCGCCTACACCTACTTCTCGTCCAAGGAACACCTTGTCGCCGAAGTGTTCTGGCGCCGGCTTGTCGCCTCGCCCGAACCCGAGGCGGCCACGACCGACCGCGTCGGCCGGGTGGTCGCGGTGTTGCGCAACGTCGCGCTGATGATGGCCGACGAGCCCGAACTCGCCGGCGCGGTCACCAGCGCACTGCTCGGCCGCGACCCCGACGTCGAACACCTGCGCGCCCGCATCGGCCTCGACATCCGGGCGCGGCTCGCCACCGCGCTCGGCCCCGACGCCGATCCCGACGAGATCGAGGCGCTGGAAATGCTCTACGCCGGCGCCCTCGTCCGCGCGGGCATGGGATACGAGACCTACGAGAAGATCGCCGATCGGCTGGAGACCTCCGCCGCACTTCTATTGGAGTAGCGCATGACCCAGGCTTCGCTCGAACCGCTCCTGTTCGATCCCTACGACTACGGCTTCCACGAGGATCCGTACCCGGTCTACCGGCGTCTGCGCGAGGAGGCGCCGCTCTATCGCAACGACGACCTCGGCTTCTGGGCCCTGTCCCGGCACGCCGACGTCGTCGCGGGCTTCCGCGACCACACCCGGCTCTCCAGCGCCAACGGGGTCTCCCTCGACCCGTCGGCCTACGGACCCCACGCCCACAAGGTCATGTCGTTTCTCGCGATGGACGACCCCCGCCACATGCGCATGCGCCGGCTCGTCTCGAAGGGCTTCACCCCGCGCCGGGTCGCCGACCTGCGCGGCCGCATCCTCGAGCTGACCATCCGATACCTCGACACCGCCTTGGGCACGGGCGAATTCGACTGGATCGCGGAGTTCGCGGGCAAGCTCCCGATGGACGTCGTCTCCGAACTGCTGGGTGTGCCCGAGGCCGACCGCGCCGAACTGCGCCGGCTGGCGGATCTCGTGGTCCACCGGGAGCAGGGCGTGCTCGACGTGCCCGTCGCGGCGATGGAGGCGTCGCTGAACCTCGTCGGCTACTACGCGGACATGCTGGCGCAGCGCCGCACACACCGGACCGAGGACCTCACCTCGGCCCTGCTCGACGCCGAGGTCGACGGAGACCGCCTCGGCGACGACGAGATCATCGGCTTCATGTTCCTGATGGTCGTCGCGGGCAACGAGACCACCACCAAACTTCTCGGCAACGCGCTGTACTGGGGTGCGAAGAACAAGACCGAGCTGGCCGGCGTCCTCGGCAACCCGGACGCCGTCTCCGGTTGGGTGGAGGAGACACTGCGCTACGACACCTCCAGCCAGATCGTCGCGCGCACCGCCGCCACCGACATCGAACGGCACGACGGCACCATCCGCGCGGGCGACAAGGTACTGCTGCTCATCGGTTCGGCAAACCGCGACGCCGAGGTGTTCGCCGATCCCGACACCTTCCGCATCGGCCGCGACAGCGCGTCCAGGATCGCCAGCTTCGGTGGCGGCGTGCACTTCTGCCTCGGTGCCCACCTCGCGCGCCTCGAGGCGAACATCGCGCTCGAACAGTTCGCCGCGCGCGTCGCCGACTACGACGTCGACTTCGACCGTTGCGAGCGCGTGCACTCGACCAATGTCCGAGGCCTCGCGGCCCTGCCCGTAGAGGTGACCCGGCGCCATGCCTAGATTCGAGCCCAATCCGCCGCGCCGGCCCGCGATCGTCGGCGGCGCCTCCTCCGGCATCGGTACGGCCACCGCGTTCGCACTCGCCGCCCTCGGTCACCCGGTCGCCCTCGGCGCCCGGCGCGTCGAACAGTGCGAGGCCCTCGCGGAGAAGATCCGCGGCGAAGGCGGCGAGGCCGTCGCGCACTTCCTCGACGTGTCGTCCACCGACTCGGTCGACGAGTTCGTCACCGCCGCCGAGAACGCCCTGGGCCCCACCGAGATCGTCCTGTCCGGCGCCGGCGACATGGATTTCCGGCTCGTGCACGAGATGGATCCGGACCGGTTCGAGTTCCAGGTGAACGTCCACCTCGTCGGCACGCAGCGTCTCGCCCATCGCGTGCTCCCCGGGATGATCGAACGGCGCCGCGGCGACTTCGTCGTCATCGGTTCGGACTGCGCCGACGTCGCGCGGCCCCGCATGGGCGCCTACGTCGCCGCCAAGACCGGTCTCGAGGCGCTCGTGCGCCAGATGCGGATGGAACTCGAGGGCACGGGGGTTCGCGCGTCGGTGGTGCGTCCCGGCCCGACACAGACCGGGATGGGGCTCGACGCCCCCGCGGAGGTCATCGAGCCGCTGCTCGCCGACTGGACCAGATGGGGCTTCGCCCGGCACTCCTACTTCCTCCGCGCCTCCGAGATCGCGAACGCCGTCGTCGCCGTCGTGTCGGCCCCGCGCGGAACCCACCTGGTACTGACCGAAGTGCAACCGGAAGCGCCGCTGCTGAAGGACTCTCGGGGAAAGGACCCTGAATGACCACGATCGTCACTCCCACGCGTGTCTCGGGGGGCGAGCACGAACACGGCCACCTCGAGGAGCTGCGCACCGACCCCATCGGACTGATGCAGCGCGTCCGCGACGAGTGCGGCGACGTGGGGGTCTTCCAGCTCGCCGACCGCAACGTCGTGCTGCTCTCCGGCGCGCGGGCCAACGAGTTCTTCTTCCGCTCCGCCGACGAGGACCTCGACCAGCAGGCCGCGTACCCGTTCATGAAGCCGGTCTTCGGGGAGGGTGTGGTCTTCGACGCCAGCCCCGAGCGCCGCAAGGAGATGCTGCACAACTCGGCGTTGCGCGGCGAGCAGATGAAGGGTCACGCGGCCACGATCGAGCGCGAGGTCCGGGACATCGTCGCGGGCTGGGGCGACGAGGGCGAGATCGACCTGCTGGAGTTCTTCGCGGAGCTGACGATCTACACGTCCTCGGCCTGCCTGATCGGCAAGAAGTTCCGCGGCCAGCTCGACAGCCGGTTCGCGCGCCTGTACCACGACCTGGAAAAGGGCACCGACGCGCTCGCCTTCGTCGACCCCTACGCGCCCATCGAGAGCTTCCGTCGCCGCGACGAGGCTCGTCGCGGGCTGGTCGCCCTCGTCGAGGAGATCATGGTCGATCGCATCGCGAACCCGCCCCGAGGCAGGGAGGACCGCGACATGCTCGACGTCCTCGTCTCGATCGAGGACGAGGACGGCGCCAAGCGGTTCAGCGCGGACGAGATCACCGGCATCTTCATCTCGATGATGTTCGCCGGCCACCACACCACGTCGGGAACGGCGGCCTGGGCGCTGATCGAGCTGCTGCGCAATCCGGAGTACCTGCGCGGGGTCACCGACGAGCTCGACGTCCTCTACGCCGACGGTGAGGGCGTGAGTTTCCATGCGCTGCGGCAGATCCCGCTGCTCGAGGCGGTACTGAAGGAGACGCTGCGGCTGGCGCCCCCC
>NZ_AJFC01000144.1:0-8194 GCF_000256505.1 Rhodococcus sp. P14
TCGCGCGCGGCGAGTTCGAGGTCGAGGGTTACCGGATCGGGGAGGGCGATCTCGTCGGCGCCACCCCGGCGATCTCCAACCGCATCCCGGAGGACTTCCCGGAGCCCGATTCCTTCGATCCGGGCCGCTACATCGATCCGCGGCAGGAGGACATCGTCAATCGCTGGACCTGGATTCCGTTCGGGGCGGGCCGGCACCGGTGCGTGGGCGCGGCGTTCGCCCTCATGCAGCTCAAGGCGATCTTCTCGGTCCTGCTGCGGGACTACGAATTCGAGATGTCCCAGCCGTCCGGAACCTACCGCAACGACCATTCCAAGATGGTGGTTCAGCTCGCGCAGCCGTGTGCGGTGCGCTACCGCCGTCGGATGTGAGGACACCCCCCGTGAAAGTGGAAGCAGACCTCGACCTGTGTCAGGGGCATGCGATGTGTGCGCTGGAAGCACCGGACGTCTTCGACGTTCCCAAGCACGGCACGGTCCGGATCCTGATGGACGACATACCCGAAAACCTGCGCGGCGACGTCGAATCCGCCGTCCGGTACTGCCCCACCCGAGCCCTCCGCATCGTCGAGGACTGATCCCGAGGAGACACGTCATGGCACCGTTCGACCGAGCCGAACTCGACGAGATGATCGAACGCTGGATCGGAGCGAACATGAAGGCCGAGGCAGCCGGCGACTGGAAGCCCTTGGCCGAGATGTACACCGAGGACGCGACCTACGGTTGGAACTACGGCCCGAAGGACGACTTCATGGCCGTCGGAAGGGCGGAGATCCGCGAACTCGCCCTCGGCCAGGAGATGGCCGGTCTCGAGGGATGGCAGTACCCCTACCAGCGGTTCGTCGTGGACGAGCGGACCGGCGACGTCATCGGCTTCTGGAAGCAGGTCGCCGACGCGACCCGCGACGACGGATCACACTACGAGGTGTACGGCTTCGGCGGCAGCTGGTTCCGCTACGGCGGGGACTTCCAGTGGTCCTGGCAGCGCGACTTCTTCGACTTCGGCAACGTCTCCCACCTGTTCCTGGAGATGATCACGGCCGGCACCCTGTCCGACGGCATGAACAGGCGGATCGAACGGTCGACGTCGATGAAACGCCTGCCCGGCTGGTACCCGGCCGGACAGGCACCGGTGCCGCTGTGGTGAGCCCGGTGAACGTCCGCGACTCGTTCGCCGCGCTCACCCGGTCGGACCTCGCCGTCCTCGTCCCCGAACTGCTTCTGTGCGGCCAGCTCGTCGACCGGTCCGGGATGGCCCACCTGATCTCGGCGTTCGGACGGCAGGGGATGGCCGAGGTGGCCGTCGAGGAGTGGCAGGCGTCGAGCCCGTGGTACACCCGGCGCATGCAGCGCGCCCTGCGGTACGAGGGCGACGGCGTCGAGACGATCTTCAAGGGGCTGCAGCTCGACATCGGTGCGCCGCCACAGTTCATGGACTTCCGGTTCCGCGTCGACGACCACGACCACGGCGAGTTCCGGCTCGACCACTGCGGCGCGCTCATGGACGTCGAGCCGCTGGGCGAGGCGTATGTGACGGCCATGTGCCACGACATCGAGGACCCCACCTTCGACGCGACCGCCCTCGCCACCAACCCGCACGCGCAGGTGCGGCCGATCCACCGGCCCCCGCGCCGGCCGGCCGACCGCCACCCGCACTGCGCGTGGACGGTGACGATCGACCCGTCGCACGTGCCGCCGGAGACCGCCCCGCACACCGAGGCGATCGGCCTTACCGCGGCCGTCGCGGTGGAACTCGGTCCGATCGACCCGGCGGACGAGGGACGCGGCGACTACTCCGGCCCCTTGCTCTCCGATCTGCGGTTCGCGGACTTCTCGCACTCGGCCCTCGTACGGATCGCGGAGGAGGTGTGCCTGCAACAGCATCTGCTCACGCTGGGCTTCCTTCTCGGCGTGCGCAAACGCACCGACGAGGACACCGCGCTGTCCCTCGCCCGCAAGCAGCTGACCGGCATTGCGGGGCTGGCGTCCGAGCGGCTACGCGACGCCCTCGGCCTGCCGCGCGACGTCGAAGGACTGGCGACGGTGCTCTCGGTCCACCCTGTGTTCGCGCCGAGGCAGTACGTCGATTGCGAGATTAGTTGGGAGCCCGGCAGGCTGCACCTGCGCCTCGGGCGGTCCGGGGGTGCCGACGCGGACGGATCGTGGCCCACCCTGATCGACGGGGACCACCTCGGGCCGTTGCAGGCGCTGGTGCGCGGCGTCGACCCGCACTTCACCGCGCGCGTGGTGTCCGAGGACGCCCACGCGCTCACCGTCGAGGTGATCCGCGAGGCCGAACCCGCGAGCGAGTGCGGCGAGGTCGCGATCACCCGCTTCAGCACCGGCGCGACCTTCGCGTTCGCCGACCGGGGAATCCCCCTGCCGCTCACCGTCGTCTGAACGCCCCGCCCCCATCCGTCCGGCCCGTACCGGCCGAATGTCACATCGGTTCGATTCGATCGAACCGATGTGACATTCGGCCACACCGACGGGGTGGGGGAACGTTCAGGTCGCGGCGGCGGCGATGCCGGCGCGGCGGCCGAAGAAGCTGCTGTCCCCGAGCGACGTGCCGCTCGCGTAGCCGCCTGCGCACACACCGGAGGTGCAGCGGCCCGCGGCGTACAGGCCCGGGATCGGCTCGCCGGAGACGTGCAGGACCTCCGAGTTCACGGTGGTGTGCAGGCCGCCGAGGGTGAAGCCCGCGGTGCAGTTGCGCAGGTCGAGCGCTGCGACGGGGGTCCCGATCGGTCTGACCCACTCGGGCTTCTTCCCGAGGACGGGGTCGGTGCCGGCCGCGGCGTGCCGGTTGTACACCTCGACGGTGGCCTGCAGAGTGCCCTCCGGCAGGCCCATGTCGGATTCGAGTTCGGCGACCGTCTCCGCCGCCCATTTCGGCGGGAACCGGAAGTACGGAGTGGAACTGGTGGTGGCACAGCCTTCTTCGTAGGAAGCCTCGTCGATGACGAGGTACGCCTGGTTGTCGTTGCGCAGAAGGGTGAGCTGTCCGACGCGTCCGGGGTAGGTGTCCTCGGGGACGTACCGCTGGCCGCGGGCGTTGACGAGAATGCCGCGTGCCATCAGTTGCGGATCGGCGAAGAACGCCACCTCGGTGGCGCCCATGTGCGCGAGGTCGGCGCCGAGGGCCTGAGCCATCCGGATGGAGCAGCCGTCGTGCTCCTCGATCGCGGCGGCCGGCCGGCCGATGAGCTGCGGGGCGAACGCGGTGACCATGGCGTCGTTGTACGCGAAGCTACCGGTGGTGAGCACGACGCCGCGACGTGCCCGCACGAAGACCTCGTCGCCGAACTTCTTCGCGGCGATCCCGACGACCCGATCCGCGTCGTCGACGATCAACCGCTGCACCCGGATGTCGAACACCGGTGTCACCCCGAGGGATTCGGCCGTCTCGGCCAGCGGCTTCATCAGCATGTACCCGCCGCCCTGCTCGCCGGTGCGCTTGTTGCTCATCTGCGGCACGTGGCCGCGCGGAGCGGGCGTGGCGATCTCGTTGAAGGGTGCGGAGTTCTCGCCGCCCGAGTACATCAGGCCCTCGTCGCCGGGGATCTCCCAGCCGGGCTCGCCCCAGAACGCCGATCTGAACACCACTCCGTTCTCGGTGAGCCACCGGTAGTGCTCGACGCTGCCGTCGCAGTAGTCCGCGATCTTGGCCTCGTCGGCGCCGGGGCCGAGGGCGGCGAGCATGAACGTCTTCATGTTCTCGGGGGTGTCCTCGAATCCGAGTTCGCGCTGGAGCGGTGTGCCGCCGCCCAGGTAGACGATGCCGCCGGACAGGGCCGCGGCACCGCCCCAGCCGCCGGTGCGTTCGAGGATCAGCACGTCGGCGCCGGCGCGGGCGGCCTCGATGGCGGCCGAGACCCCGGCGATGCCGTAGCCGGCGACGACGACGTCGGCCTCGTGGTCCCAGGCGGTGATCTCGGCGGCGCGCAGTGGGCGGAAGGCGGCAGTGGTCATGGAGGTGTTCCTTCTCTGTCGTGGACCGTCAGCGGGTCGAGTCCAGCGTGGCGGCGAGCTTGTCGAGGTAGGCGAGGATCTCGTCCTCGGGGCGGTCGGGCAGGCCGAACATCACTTCGGTCACGCCGAGGTCGCGCCACCGCTGGAGCCGGGCGGGGTCGGGCCGGCCGGCGAGGACCACGATCTCCGGGGCGCCGTCGCGGCCGGCTTCGGTCCAGGTGGTCCGCAGCCGTTCGACGCGGTCGTCGATGTCGCGTTCGATCGGGGTGGTGATCCAGCCGTCGGCGGAGCGGGCGATCCACGCGAAGGTGCGGTCGGTGCCGCCCGCGCCGATCAGCACCGGTGGGCGGGGCTGCTGGATCGGTTTGGGCCAGGCCCAGCTCGGGCCGAACGAGACGAACTGCCCGGCGTAGGCCGCCTCGTCCTCGTTCCACAGGGCCTGCATCGCCTCGAGGTACTCGCGCAGCGCGGTGCGCCGTTTTCCGGGCGGTACGCCGTGGTCGGCGAGTTCCTCGGCGTTCCAGCCGAATCCGGCGCCGAGGACGACCCGCCCGCCGGAGAGGTGATCGAGGGTCGCGACGGTCTTGGCCAGCGTGATGGGGTCGTGCTCGAGGGGCAGGGCGACCGAGGTGCCGAGCCGGATGGTCGAGGTGACGGCCGCGGCGAGCCCGAGCGCGACCCACGGATCCAGGGTCCGGCGGTACCGGTCGTCGGGCAGCGTCTCGTTGCCGGTGCCGGGATGTGCGGATTCGCGGCGCACGGGGATGTGGGTGTGCTCGGGGACGTAGAACGCGTCGAAGCCGCGTTCCTCGGCTGCCCGGGCGGCCCGCTCCGGCCGGATGCCGCGATCGCTGGTGAACAGGGTGATGCCGTGACGCACGGACGCTGCCTCCCTACTGGTCGAGTCCAGGCAACTGTAACGCGTTCTAGTGTGCGGTGGAACTCGTTCCAGACAGCTGTCCATTCAATCCGCACGGGTCCGGGCGCCGCGGGACGGGGAGCGCACTACGCTGGCGGACAGACGTACGAAAGGTGAGGACGATGGCGGAGGCGAGCGCAGCATCGCGATCGAAGGTGCGGCCCGCGTCGTTTCTGGGCGCGGACCTGAAGCCGGCCCAGCGCGCCCGCTACCTGAGGATCATCGAGACCGCGAAGGAGCTGGCCTCGGAAGGCGGCTACGACGCGGTCCAGATGCGCGCCGTCGCCGAGCGCTCGGGCGTGGCCCTGGGCACCGTGTACCGCTACTTCCCGTCCAAGAACCACCTGCTGGTGGTGGCGATGGTGCTGCTGTTCGAAGATCTGAGCAACCGGTTCGGCGAGACCGAGATCCCCGGTGACTCGGCGCACGAGCGGATCATGTCGGTGCTGCACGGCTACATCGGCCGGCTCGAGAGCGACCACAACCTCTACGACGCGCTCGTGCGTGCAGCGATGTTCGCGGACGCGTCGTCCTCGGCCGAACTCGACCGGCTCGGAGCGATCATGACCGGGATGTACGCCCGCGCGGCGGGCGTCGAGGTGGTGAGCGAGCAGCTGCTCAACGCGGTGCACGTGATCGCCGACGTGTGGATGTCGAACCTGGTGAGCTGGGCGGCCGGCCGGGCCACCGCGGACCAGGTGATGGCGCACATGGACAGTGTGGTCCGGCTCGTGTTCGACCGGCTGGAGAAGCTCCAGGCGATCGGCTGACGCGATCGTCCGCGTCCGGGGCGTGCATGCACACCCCGGACGCGGACGATCAGGCCGGGACCTCCACGATGCCCACGGTCGGCAGGAAGAAGCACGACGTCTCGCCGTTCTGCACCGTGCCGAACACGGCGGCGAGGACGGTTCCCGAGCCGGTGGCGACCGGTGCTGCGCGGACTCCGCCGAGCGGGACCGCACCGGCGAAGAAGTTCTGCACCGCGGTGGCGACGAGCGGCCGGGCGAACTCGGGCACGCCCCCGGGGACGGCGAGCGCCGCGGCCTCGGCGATGGTGCCCATGGGCACGAACCCGCCCTGGAAGGTGTTGACGTTGAACCACGCGACCTGCATCCCGGTGGTGTTCGCGCCGTCCTTCTCCACGCCCATCGGCACGAAGGCGAACAGGGTCTCCCCGGGATCGACGGCGTTGACGGGCCCGACCATCGGGATGTTCAGGTTCGGCCACGGGCCGGGGGCGGCCCCGGCGACGGCGGGGGCGATGCCGAGCGGCAGGCTGCCGCCCTCGGTGCAGAAGGGCGCGCCGGTGGGGTAGAGGAACGGTTCGATGCCGAGGCCGCGCAGGAACTCCACGGCGTCCTCGTAGGCGGAGAGCGGCGAGTCCTCGGCGACGTCGGTGGCGCCCCCGCGCGCGGAGCCGATGGCCTCGGCGGCGGCGACCGCGAGGGCATCGGCGCCCGGCTGGGCCCGGAGCGTCTCGAGGGCGCCGACGAGCGGATCGGGTGCCGGCGCGGCAGCGACGATGGGGTCCGCGGGGGGTTCGGCGGCCGCGACGGCGGGCAGCGCCAGGGCAGCGGCCACGGTGAGGGAGGCTGCGGCGGTGAGCCGGCGCAGCCCGCGCCGGGTGGTCCTGGTGGTCATGCTTCGCTCCTGTACGTGGTCGGAACCGGAACACCGTCCGCCCCGGAGTCCTGCACGGCTCCGGGGCGGAGACCTGCGAGTCACGTGTTACCTGTGTGACTCGTGGTGTTGGTGGGATCAAGCAGAACACAGCGAGAACAGACCGGCCAGTCCGGCGCGGCGTGGTGTTATGCAAACGAAACGAGTCGTGTCCGGTTCGAGACCGGACATTTCACTCGTGAGGGCGTTCGGCCGACTCCAGGCCCGAGGTGTCGTCCGGATTCCGGCGTAGATGCATCAGGCTGGCGGAGAGACCGCCCCACACCAACCCCAGTGCGACGACCATCATCGCGATCGCAGATCCGCTCACAGTCTCTCTCCCGCTTCCGTCGATTCGGTGTGCGCCAACTCGGCGTCCGTCAACCCCCACGGGGCGAACGACAGCGCCACCGCGATCACGATCACCGCCACCTGCACACCCCATCCGAAGGTGGCGACGAGCGCGTCGGGCAGGTCGCCGTAACCTTCGTCGATCCGGTCCACGATCTCGCTGATCAGCATGTACCCGAGCACGACCGGGGTGAGGACGCCGGCGAAGATCCGCCAGAGGAGGCCGACCTTGAACGACGACACCGAGTTCAGGTGATCCTGCAGCTCGGGCAGCCGGCGCAAGCCCCATGCGAGCACGACGAGCGTGACGAGAGCGACCCCGACGATGCCGAACTGGTTGGCGAAGCGGTCGACGACGTCGAGGGTGTTCAGACCGGTGGTGGTCGGGAACAGCAGAACGGACGTGATCGTCGCGACGCTGCCGACGAGCAGGACCGCCGGCACGCGGGTGAGGCCGGTCTTGTCCTCGACCGCCGATACGCACACCTGGATGATGCTGATCAGCGACGTGAAACCCGCGAAGACGAGCGAGCCGAAGAACAGCAGGCCGAACAATGCACCGCCGGGCATCTGCGAGACGATCGTCGGGAACGCGATGAACGCAAGGCCGATCCCGCCGCTCACCACCTCGTCCACACCCACGCCCTGCGCCTGCGCCATGAAGCCCAGCGCCGAGAACACCCCGATGCCGGCGAGGATCTCGAAGCTCGAGTTGGAGAAGCCGACGACGAGACCGGAGCCCGTGAGGTTGGTCCGGTGCTTGAGGTACGACGAGTAGGTGACCATGATGCCGAAGGCGACGGACAGCGAGAAGAAGATCTGGCCGTAGGCGGCGATCCACACGCCGGTGTCCGTGAGCGCCGACCAGTTTGGCCGGAAGAACGCGTCGAGACCGGTCGCGGCGCCGTCGAGGGTCAGCGCCCGCACCACCATGCCGGCGAACAACAGCAGCAGCAGCGGCACGAAGAACCGGTTCGCGGCCCCGATGCCGCGCTGCACCCCCAGCGCCAGGATGACGAGCACCACGACCCAGATCCCGAGCAGCGGCCACGCCACACCCGGCACGAAGTCGAGGCCGAACGTGGCGTCGGCATCCATCTGCAGGAAGTCCTGCAGGAAGAAGGCTTCCGCGTCGTCACCCCACGCCCGGGTCGCCGAGAAGAACGTGTAGCGCAGCGCCCACGCGATGATCACCGCGTAGTAGACGCCGATGACGAAGCAGATGCCCACCTGCCACCAGCCGAGGCTCTCGGTCGCGCGCTTGAGGCGGTGGAACGCCAGCGGCGGGGGG
>NZ_AJFC01000145.1:0-6636 GCF_000256505.1 Rhodococcus sp. P14
TGCCCGATCGCGTAGTCGACGAACAGCAAGGGAATGCCCGCGGTCAGCAGGGCCACCAGATACGGCACGATGAATGCGCCGCCGCCGTTCTCGTACGCGATGTACGGGAAGCGCCAGATGTTGCCCAGTCCGACCGCCGAGCCGATGGCGGCGAGAATGAACACCGACCGGCCGGACCAGACCTCTCTCGTGCGCACCGCTGCGTCCTCAGTCACTGACGTACCTTTCCTCGGTTTCAGACTGTCGACGCTAGCGCCCGCGGGCCTGCTCCGTGGGTGATCCGGGCGGACGGGCACGGCGTGTCGGAGCGGGGCTCAGTCCTGCCACAGCTTGTCGAGTTCGGGGCCCGGTTCCTCGTCCGGCGGGGCCCCGCGGTAGCGCAGGGCGAAGATCACCCAGCCGATGGCCGCGATCATCAGGAAGCTCACCAGCCGGTACACGACGACCGCGGACAGGGCCTGCGCGCCGGTCATTCCGCTGGCCGTCAGCGCGGGCACGAGCACGGCGTCCATCACGCCGAGTCCAGCCGGCAGGAGGGGGATCGCGCGGCTGGCGGCGGTCCCCGCGGCGTATGCGACGGCGATGCCGGCCAGGCTGGGCTTGCCGCCGATCGCGTACGCGGCGAAGGCGAGGCACGCGCCGTCGCACAGCCAGTTGAACAGCGACCAGCCGAACGCCCGGGCGGCGTGGGTGCGGTCGAGTTGGACCGCCCGCAGCTGAGCCACGATGCGTTTCCAGGCCCGGGCACCGGCCTGTGCCGGCTTCTTGCGCAGGCGGTTGACGCCGCGCAGCGCGATGATGCCGATCGATTCGAATGCATCGGGCCGGCTGGCCGCGTACTGCACGAGCACGACGAACGCCGCGAACCCGCCGAGGGAGAAGATGAGCGAGAACGGGTTGGTGGTGGCGCCCACGAGCAGCGCGCCCACGATGCCGAGCAGTGCCAGTCCTGCCGCCTGCAGCAGACCGGCCATCACGAGCTGCCAGGTGGAGACGACGGGGCTCGCCCCCCACTTGCGCATCTGCCGGTACGTGAAGGTGGTGGCCACCACCGGGCCGCCCGGCAGGGTCACGCTCATCGAGTTCGCGGCGTACGCCACCGACAGGGACTGGCGCTGCGTCACCGTGACCCCGGCCGCGGACAGCAGGGTGCGCTGCACGCGCGCGAAGCTCGACATCTCGGTCAGTGCGGCCAGGATTGCCGCGCCCACCCACCACCAGCGCAGGTCGGAGAGGTTGCTGACGCTGGTCTTCAGCTCCGGCCAGACGAGGACGACCTCGACGGTGAGGACGACGACGAGCACGAGTCCGAGCAGCCACTTGAGGCGCCGGCGCCGGGTCGGCGACATTCCGCCGTTGCCGTTGCCGTTGCCGTTGCCGTTGCCGTGGCCCGGGGTGCGGTCGTGTTCTCCCACGGCCGCGTCCCCGTTCTCACCCGCATCGGTCATGCGGGCCAATTCGCGAGCGTCTTCCGGTACAGGTCCTCCACCTCCGCGACCCGCGCGCCGAGCTCGTCGAGCGTCCAGTCGCTCACGTCGATGGGGTCGAGAACCACCACGTCGACGGTTCCCGGCCGCAGTACCGTGGAGTGCTTCCACAGCACCTCCCCGGCGTTGCGGATCACCACCGGCACGATCGGGACGCCCGCCTGCATGGCGATGTGGAACGCGCCCTTCTTGAACCGGCCGATCTCCGGGGTCAGGGAGCGGGTGCCCTCCGGCGCGATGATCACCGAGGTGCCCTCGCGCAGTGTGTCGACCACGGGACCGAGTGCCGCCTTCGCCTGCTCGGTGTTGGCCCGGTCCACGAACGCGGCCCCGACGAAGCGGAGCACCAGCCCGAACAGCGGGTCGCTCGCCATCTCCTTCTTCGTGACCCCGGTGAAGCTGTGCCGCAGCACCCGCGCCATGATCACCGGATCGAGCTGGCTCTGGTGGTTGAAGATGAAGACCGCGGGACGCTGTGACCAGGCGTTGGCCTCGTTCCGGATGTCGACATCGATGCCGGCGAGGGCCAGCGGGACCTCGCCCGCCAGGGTGGCGATCGAGTCCAGCGCCACCTTCTTGTTGCGGTTGAGCAGGCCGAGGCCGACACCGGTCCACACCGAGCCGAACAGGCCGCCGTACGCGGCGAGGGTGCGGACCACCTCTTTGGTGCCCGGCGTTCCGCGCGGCCTGAATCGCAGGATCGGCCAGCCTTGCGCGGCGGCGGTGCGCTCGAGGTTCCGGTCCGGGTTGGTCGGCGTCGGATTGCCCATCGTGGCGAGGAAGTCGGCGTCCTCGCCCCCGTTGGAATACGTGTAGCTCTGCTCGCGATCGATGTTGTTCGCCTCGGCGAACGCCGCCACGGCCTGCGCTTTGCCGCTGCGCCACAACGACTTTCCGTCCACCCGACCCGTGAGCACCCCGTCGCGCACCTCGAGCGGGCTGAACAGGACGTGCTCGACGCCGAGCGCATCCGCCGTCGCCTGGATCTGGTAGCGCGACGCCGAGGACGCGATCACCACCGTGTGCCCCGCCGCCTGGTGCGCCCGGATGAGCTGCCACGCCTCGGGATAGATGTGGCCGGCGATCGTGGACGCGAACAACCGGCGCCCGATCTCGTACAGCTCGTCCTCGGTGTGCCCGCCCCACGCCTTGAACGCCACCGCGACGAACCGCTCGAAGTCCGCCTCGGTGTCGTGGCCACGCAAACCGTTGAGCATGGTGGCGGCGAGTTCGGCGGCGCCGACCTTCCCGGCGAGCAACCGGTCGCGGAAGAAGTGCAGGCCGGAGAAGCCGTGGACGATCGTGCCGTCGAAATCGAAGAACGCCGCGATCTCCGGACCCTTCGGCCCGGTTCGCACCCGCTCGAGCGCTTCCTCGAGGATCACCGCTCCGCCTTTCTGTTGGATACGTCGAGAGATTCGGCGAGCCGGACCCGCTCACCCACCGCGAGCAGCTGCGCCGCGAACTCCTCCCGTCGCTGCCGGATCTCGTCGCCTCCACGTTCCAGCAGCCCGCGGTTGGCGGCAAGCTGCAGCGCCGTCGCGAACAGTTCCGACGAGACCGACTCGGGCCCGAACAGCCGGCCCTGCAGCAGCATCTGCCGGCCGACGGCGACGCACTCGTCCAGGAACGTCTTGCGGTCGACCTGCAGGGCCGGGTCACGCCGGGCAAGGCGTTCGGCGACGACGAGCTGCGCGTCCAAGAAGGACCGCAGCGCGCGGTGCGCCATGAAGAACCCGGTTTCGAGCAGCGCGGTCAGCGCCAGCTCCACATCCGGCAGGGCGTCACGCCAGGACGGCATCAGCAGGGCGATCTCGTCGCGCATGTCGGCCTCGAACCGGTCCCGGTCGGGGAAGAAGAACTCGAACTTGAGCAGGTCGCGCACCGCCTTGGCCTCCTCCCACGCCGCCCGCACCGGGTCGAGGTCGGGATTGGCGTGCGCGTGGAGGACCGCCAGCTCCATCAGGGCGCGGTTGACGAACCAGTGCACGCCGCTGTTGCGATAGAACGCGGCGACCAGGTGCTGCCCGGGCTGGATCGAGTAGACCGGCTCGTCCCCACCGGCGTAGGTGGTGACGACGCCGGCATCGCTCAGCGCGGACAGGACGTTCTCCAGGCCGCCCTCGACGTCGAGGACGTCGAGTTCGCCCTGCGGTATCCCGCGGGCGTCGATGTACCGGCGGACCGGTGCGATGACCGCCCGCACCTCGTCGAGGGTCAGCGCCCGGTCCCGGACACCGAGCAGGGCGAGCGTGACCAGGCAGTTCACGGTGACCGGGGTGTGGCAGTTGATGCCCACGGCCACCTCGAACGCGACCTTCTGCAGCGCCTTGCGGCTGCGCTCGGTGTATTCGGTCTCGTCCGCGGCGGGTTCGCCGGACAGCTCCGGGTCCCCGCTCGCGGCGAGCTGCGAGCGCATCGACAGCGGTTCCCCGAACCGCACGTACACGTTGCCTGCGCGGCGTCGCTGGTTGCGCGCGTACCTCGCCAGCCAGGCCAGACCCTCGGGCTTCTTCTGGGCGCCGGTCTGTTCGGCCGCGACGGCCGCGACCTCGGCGAGCCCCTCGTAGGTGATGGAGACCGGCACGAGCATCGCGTCCTCCACCCGGCCGCCCCGGATCGCGTTCGCGACGTAGTTGAGCAGGCCGTAGCGGGGCGAGCGGAGTTTGCCGGTGCGGGTGCGGCCCCCCTCGAAGTACCACTCCAGGTTGAACCGCTTCGTCAGCAGATATGCGAAGTACTCCTCCAGCGCCGCCTTGTACACGGCGTCGTCACCGAAGCTGCGACGGATGAACACGGTGCCGGTGCGCCGGGCGATCGGACCGATCGGCCAGAACGTCAGATTGGCGCCACCCATGAGGTGGTTCCGCGGGAAGTCGTTCCGGGCCAGCACGTCGCCGAGCACGAAGGCGTCCGCGTAGGACCGGTGCGACGGCAGGAACACCAGCGGGTAGCGGCGGTTGAGGTCGCGCAGACTCCGCAGCCCCGTTTCATCGGCGTGCACGGTCCACGCCGCGGAGTGCAGCGGCCGCATCATCTCGGTGAACAGGTCCGTCACCAGCCGGGACTGGACGGCGACGAGTTCCCCGAGCGCGGAGGTCGCGCGTGCCCGCACCTCCTCGGGCGCGATGTTGTGCTCGGTGCCGATCGCGTCGAGCCGGCGCCGGAACGACGCCGAATCCATGATCTGCTCCGCCACCAGCTTCGGCACCTTGTACCGGTCGCCGATGACGGCCCGCTCGGCGCGATCGAGACCCACCACCGCGCGGTGGGTCACGAACCGGGCGAACGACTCGGGTGCCGGATCGCCGTCCTCGGCGAGGTGCCGGGACCGCAACTCGCTCAGCCGTGCCGGCTCGGCGAGGACGATCCGGAATCGGTCGGGGGAACGCCCGACCAGCCACTTCTGCAGGAACCGGTTCGGATTGCGCGGGTTGGTCAGCGCCACGATGTCGGAGAACCGGACCCGCCGCTCGCCGTCGCGGGCCTCCGGCAACCACACCACTCCCACGGGCAGCACCAGGGGATCGTCGTCCCGGCCGACGAGATCCTGCGCGAGACGACGTGGGTCGAGGTCCATCTCCTCGACCGGCCCGTCCGCGCGGTACTCTGCCGGCACCTCGTCCGACCGCAGCCAGTGCGAGATCAACCTGCGCTCGATCGGTGTCGTCGTCTCGGTGAGAACCACCGTCGGGTGCCCGCCGATGTCCGAGTCCCGCCCGTTCGTGCTCATGTCTCCCCATTCCCGGATAGTCCGAATGAAACGTACCGCGGATCGGCCGCCCGCTCCGGCGCAACCACACGAGAGACCTTCGGCACTTCTGCCGGCGCGCGATCCGGTCCACGCTGAGGCAAGGTGGGCAACGTACCGAAGTTCGACAGGCTTCATCGGGGAGGAACTCCGTGACCGGCACCGACCGATCCGAACCGGCGTACGCGGCGATCCGGGAGACCCACACCTCCGTGGTGTTCTTCGTCGGGGGCCGCGTGCACAAGCTCAAGAAGCCGCTCGACCTCGGGTTCCTCGACAACCGGACCCGGCAGGCGCGGGAGCGGGCCTGCCACCGTGAGGTCGAACTCAACCGGCGTCTCGCCCCCGACGTCTACCTCGGCGTCGCCGACGTGCACGGGCCCGACGGTCTGGTGTGCGAGCACCTCGTCGAGATGCGCCGGTTGCCCGACGACCGTCGCCTCGCCGCCCTGGTGCAGCGCGGCGAGCCCGTCGCCGCGGTCGTCACCGCCGTCGCGCGGCAGGTCGCCGCCCTGCACGCCGCGTCGCCGCACGAGCCGGCGATCGACCAGTGTGCCACGGCGCAGTTCCTCGGCGGACTGTGGCGGGAGAGCCTGGATCACCTCGACCGGCTGCCCGTCGGGGCGGAGGCGACGGACCTGCTCACCGCGATCCGGGACATGGCCGGCCGCTATCTCGCGGGCCGCGAGCGGTTGCTCGACGAGCGGATCGCCGCGGGGCGCGCCGTCGACGGGCACGGGGATCTGCTCGCCGACGACATCTTCTGCCTCGACGACGGCCCCCGGATCATCGACTGTCTCGAGTTCGACGACCGGTTGCGCTACGGCGACGCCGCTCTCGACATCGCCTTCCTCGCGATGGACCTCGAACGGCTCGGCGGTGAGGCGGCGGCGCGGCAACTGCTGCCCGCCTACGCCGAGTTCTCTGCCGACGCGTTCCCGTCGTCGCTGATGCACCACTACATCGCGTACCGGGCCGTGGTCCGGGCGAAGGTCGCCGCGCTGCGGCACGAGCAGGGCGACGAGCACTCCCGGGGCAGCGCGCTCGCGCTGCTGGACCAGACCCGGCGCAACCTCGATCGGGGCCGCGTCCGGCTCGTCGTCGTCGGGGGTCTGTCCGCCACCGGCAAGACGACCGTGGCGCACCTGGCGGGGCAGCACCTGGGCGCGACCGTGCTGCGCAGCGATGTGGTCCGAAAGGAACTGGCCGGTCTCGCCCCGACCGCCGATGCCACCGCCGCCGTCGGTGCCGGGCTCTACAGCGCCGCCCACACCGACGAGACCTACGACGAGCTGCTGCGCCGCGCCGCCGTCGCCCTCGGTCACGGCGAGTCGGTCGTCCTGGACGCGACGTGGCTCACCGAGCCCCGGCGGGAGGCGGCGCGGGCGGTCGCCGCCG
>NZ_AJFC01000146.1:0-8582 GCF_000256505.1 Rhodococcus sp. P14
TCGAGATCGAGTGCCGGGCGGACCCGGCAGTGCTGGTCCGCCGCATCGTGGCCCGGCGTGAGCGGGGCGGCGACGCGTCGGATGCCACGCCCGCGGTCCTGGACGACCAGCTCCACGTGCGCGACGAATGGCCCACGGCGCGCGTCGTGGACACGAGCGGCGACAGCCTTCCCGACGGCGCGTGGCTCGAACGGGAACTCGGCCCCCGGCCGTGGTAAGGACAGGCTCGCATTGCTACCGCGACGGGTGGAATCGCCCTAGCCTGAGGGCATGTCGACCGATCCCTCGCTCAGCCACGCCGACGTCGAACCGCATTCCGGCGGCATCTCGGCGAAACTGAACTGGCTGCGCGCCGGCGTCATGGGCGCGAACGACGGCATCGTCTCCACGGCCGGTCTCGTCGTCGGTGTCGCTGCCGCCACCACCGACGAATCGACCATTCTCACAGCGGGTTTCGCCGGCCTCGCGGCGGGTGCGGTGTCGATGGCCCTGGGGGAGTACGTGTCGGTCAGCGCGCAGCGGGACACCGAGCGGGCGCTGCTGCACAAGGAACGCCGCGAGCTCGAGGAGATGCCGGACGCCGAGCTCGAGGAGCTGACCGCGCTGCTCGAAGGCAAGGGGATGTCGAGGGTGACGGCGCGCACCGCGGCGAAGGAGATGACCGAGCGCGACGCGCTGTCTGCACACGCCGAGGTCGAACTCGGTATCGACCCCGGGGCGCTGGCGAATCCGTGGGCCGCGGCGCTCTCGTCGGCGGTCGCGTTCACCGTCGGCGCACTCGTGCCGCTGCTCGTGATCGTGCTGCCGCCGGCGGACCTGCGGGTTCCCGTCACCTTCGTGTCGGTGCTCGTGGCGCTGGCCCTGACGGGCTCGGTCAGCGCGTGGCTCGGTGGGGCGCGGCGCGGGCGGGCGATGTCCCGCGTCGTGATCGGCGGTGCGCTCGCGATGATCGTGACGTACGCGGTGGGTCTGGCATTCGGGACCGCGACGGCCTGAGCCCGGCGCCGCCCCGGGACGGGCGGCACCGGACGGTCGTCACTTCTTGCGGCTGATCATGATCGGGCAGGGCGCGTTGTGCAGAAGATTCTGGCTCACCGACCCGAGCAGCGCCCCGGTGAACTGGCTGCGACCGTGACTGCCCACCACGACGAGCTGCGCGTCCTCGAGCTGCCGCAGGATCACCTTGGCGACGGGACCCCGGTCCACGACGCGGCGGACCTCCACGTCGGGGAACTTCTCGTGCCAGCCGGCGAGAGTCTCGGCCAGGACCGCGGATTCGGACTCGCCCACCGCCTCCCAGTCCACGAGCGTCGCGACCGTGCCGACGCCGAGTGCCGCGTCGCCGATCCACGAGTGCACCGCGACCAGCGGTACACCGAACAGGGCTGCGTACTCGAAGGCGTGCCCGACCGCCGCCGTCGACAGCTCACTGCCGTCGACGCCGACGACGATGGGACGGGTGTCCGGCAACGGACGTTCGGTGTCGCCGCGCCACACCACCACCGGGCACGGGGCGTGGTTGGCCACGCGCAGCACGGTCGAGCCGAGCAGGAAGTTCTCCACGGCGTTTGCGCCGGTGGCGCCCATCACCACGAGCCGGGCGTCCTCGGCGGCCTCGAGCAGGGAGTTGGCGGCGGGGCCCGGCCCCATGAAGCCCTGCAC
This sequence comes from Rhodococcus sp. P14, assembly GCF_000256505.1. Classification (NCBI taxonomy): domain Bacteria; kingdom Bacillati; phylum Actinomycetota; class Actinomycetes; order Mycobacteriales; family Nocardiaceae; genus Rhodococcus; species Rhodococcus sp. P14. Next base: position 1,663 of record NZ_AJFC01000146.1, read on the forward strand.
CTCGAGATCCGGATGGTCGGAGCGGATCACGTCGGTGACGCTCGCCAGGATCGCTTCGCCGTCCTCCCGGAGCTGGTCGACCATCTGCGACTGGATGAGCACCGCGGCCTCGCTGTAGAAGATCCCTTCACTGGGCAGCGAGTGCACCAGGTGCAGGGGCGCTCCCAGCCGCGCGGCGAGGGCGGCCGCCCACCGGGCCGCACTCGTGGCGACGGCGGAACCGTCCACGCCCGCTACGACGGCATTCCGGTTGGCAAGTGTGCTCATTCGTTCTCCTTCTCGGTGCGTTCTCCGCGCTCGGGGCGCAGGACGAGTGTTTCACGGAACCAGGACCGCCGCGCCGCCGAAACGGCCCGCGGACAGGTCCTCGAGCGCGCGGTCGGCCCGGTCGAGCCCGTACGCGGTGGTGGTGACGTGCAGGTGGTGTTCGTTCGCGAAGCCGAGGAATTCGCGTGCGTCGGAGCGGGTGTTGGCCGTGACGCTGCGCACCTGCCGTTCGCGGAACAGATGCTGCTGATAGTTCAGCGGCGGCACGTCGCTGAGGTGGATGCCGGCGACCGCGAGGGTGCCGCCGGCGTCCAGTGCGGCGAGCGCGGTGGGCACCAGTTCCCCGGCGGGGGCGAACAGGATCGCCGAGTTCAACGGCTCGGGCGGCGCGTCGTATGCGCCCTGAGCCGAGGCCGCACCGAGGTCCAGAGCGAGCCGCCGGGCGGTCTCGCCGCGGGTCATGACGTGCACGCGCGCACCCCGGGCCAGAGCGACCTGCGCGGCGAGGTGGGCGCTGCCGCCGAAGCCGTACAGACCGAGCACGCCGCCTTCCGGAACGTCGGCACGCTCCAGAGCCCGATAGCCGATGATGCCGGCGCACAGCAGCGGGGCGAGTTCGGCGTCCGAGTACCCGGACGGCAGGGGGAGGGCGAAAGCGGCAGGGACGGTGGCATATTCGGCGTATCCGCCGTCCGCGTCCCAGCCCGTGTAGGTGGAGTTCGGGCACAGGTTCTCGTCCCCGCGCAGGCAGTACCGGCACCGGCCGCACGTACTGCGCAGCCACGGGATGCCCACCCGGTCGCCGACCCGGTGTGTGCCGACGTCGCCGCCGACCCGGTGTGTGCCGACGTCGCCGCCGACCACCTCGCCGACGATCTCGTGGCCGGGGACGACGTGCGGCCGGTGCACCGGCAGGTCACCCTCGCTCACGTGCAGGTCGGTCCGGCACACCCCGCACGCGAGGACTCGCACCAGCAGTTCCCCGGAAGCGGGTTCGGGGATCGGTTCCCGAACCGGCCGCAGCGGGTGTTCCGCCGCGGGCCGCGGCCGGTCGACCCGCCATGCCCGCATCTCTCCGTGGGTGCTCACGGGCGTCTCCTTCCGTCGTCCGGGCTCAGCATGCCCCCTCGCGGCGGTGGTCGGCCAGGGGAGAAGGACCCGGACGCGGGTGGTTCACCTCCACAGGGGTTTCGATGCTCGCCGCGCCCGTTTCCAGGCACGTTCGAGGTGCGCGACCTGCTCCTCGCCGACCTCGAGTTCGCGCTGGTAGACGATCCCGAGACCGAAGCTCGACTCGGCGGTGTGCTCCTGCTCGGACACCATCTCGAGCAGGTGCTCGCGCGCGACCACCGAGTCCTGGAACTCGCCGAGCAGATCCTGGAAGTCGTCGAAGTGATCGAGGGCGCGTTCGGCGCGCTTGCGGTGCAGCGGCCGCAGCACCTCGATGGCGTAGCGCATCCGCTTGGCGCCCTTGCGGGCCCGATGGACGATTTCGTCCCGCTCGGCGTGCGTCGCGGCCTCCCCGGCGTGACGCACCCGGCGCGAGACCTTCTTCGCGAGACGCGCGAGCGCGCGGTCGAGATCCTTCGGGCGGACCTGCCGTGCCTCCCGGCCGGCGCCGGACCCGACCGTCCCCGCCGCGAGCCCGTCGATCAGTGTGTCGAGCGCCTCGAGCAGAGCCGCGTAACGGTCCGAGTCGAGGGCGGCGACGGCCTCGAGTCGCGCCGCGTCCGACCGGGCGGAGAAGTACTCGTCGACGCGGGCGCGGATGGCCTCACGCTGCGCCTCCACGGGCACCTCCGCGATGCGGCCCACGAGGCGTTCCCACTGCACCTCCAGGTCCCGCGAGGGGCTGAGTTTCCTTCCCGTCCAACGCAGTTCTTCGACCAGGCCGTCGTCGATCGCGAACGTTCCCGCATACGTCTGCAGCGCGCTGCGGATCCGGCGCAGGGCCTTGCGCATGCTGTGGACGGAGTCCGGAGCGTCCCGGCGCACGCCGATCTCGGCGAGTTCGAGGGTGCGCAGCTCGCCGCGCAGGTAATCGCGCAGGTGTCCGGCCGGACCGGGCACCTGCTCCTCGGCCGGCAGCAGATCGGCCAGCGCCCGATGCAACTTGGAAGGACTCGGTGCCCGCGTGATTCCGGCTTCGGTCAGCCGCTCCTCGACGGCGTCGAGCAGCTCGGTGCCGCCCGACGCGAGCTCGACCTCGATCTCGCGCCATTGCTGCGGTTCGCTGCCCTCCTCCCGCGTCGCCGAGACGTCGTCGACGACGACTTCCGCGAGGACCCGGCCCTCCTCGTCGATCAGGCGGTGGCGCCACCGCTGCGTGTTCAGCGCCGCCGCGAGCGTGACGGGACGCGCACGGCGCACCCCGCGCAACAGGGCGAGCAGTTCGGCCGGGGGCCGGTCGGTGTCGTCGCCCAGCGGGAAGCGCACCTCTGTCCGGGTGTCGGTGCCGGCGGGGAGCTTCGTGTGCCAGCCGGCGTCGTGCCCTCCCTCACGGCGGCGCAGGGTGATCCCGGCGCGCAGCAACCGCAGGTCGTCGGTGTCGTAGTACCGCGCGGACAGCTGCTGCAGTTCGGGTTCGGGGTGAGCGTCGACGCCGGGCAGGCCCGACAGGTCCGGCAGCTGCTGCCCGTGCCCGACCGTGTACTTGCGTTCCGATTCCTCGACCGTGTCGATCCTGGGCGGCATGGTCATGCGTCCGACTCCTGTTCCGGCAGGTTCCCTGGTGTTCTCCGCGCGCGTCGGCGGCGTCCGTCAGACCACTCTGCCACCCGGTCGCCCCCCTGCGCCTGTCGCCGGCGATCGGCGCAGCGCCCCCGCCGCCGGACGCCGCTGCGGGGCCTGTGCGCGGGTCCTTCGACTCTGGCCGACCGCGTGCCCGCCGGGCGATCATCGAATAACCTGGGCCGGGGAGGACGCAGATGAGGATTTTGGTCACGGCGGCGAGCAGGCACGGCTCGACCACGGAGATCGCCACGGCTCTCGCGGCCGCCCTGCGCGACAAGGGAGCGCGCGTCGACGTCGTCGCCCCCGAGCAGGTCGACGCCGTGGACGGCTACGACGCGGTGGTCCTCGGCAGCGCCGTCTACCTCGGGCACTGGCTGCACCCCGCGAAGACCTTCGTCGATCGGCATGCCGGCGCCCTGCGGGAGCGCGCGGTCTTCCTGTTCTCCTCGGGCCCCATCGGCGATCAGGACCGGCCCGTGAACAGGCCGTACGACGCGTCGCACGCGTCGGAGCGCACCGGCGCGCGGGAACACCGGATGTTCGCCGGGAAGCTGGATCCGGAGGTCCTCGGTGCCGGCGAACGCGTGGTCGCCCGCATGACCGGAGGGCGTACCGGGGACTTCCGGGACTGGGACGCGATCGGAAACTGGGCGGCGCAGATCGTCGAGTCCGTGGGGCGGCAGGCGGTCGAGTCGAGCGGCTGGGGGAGAGACAGCGATGGTCACTGAGATCCGGCCGGACGTCGCCACGATCCGCGATGCGGTCGAGTCGGCGTGCCGGGCGCCGTCCCTGCACAACAGCCAGCCGTGGCGCTGGGAGTGGACGGGCGGACGACTCGAACTGTATGCCGTGGCCGAGCGGATGCTCGGTCGCACCGATCCCGGCGGCCGGCAGCTGCTCCTCGGCTGCGGTGCGGCGCTGCACCACGTCCGCGTGGCGCTGTCCGCCGCGTCGTGGATCCCCACGGTGACCCGGCTTCCGGATCCGTCGCGGCCGGACCTGCTGGCCGTGCTCGACTTCGACCGGCCGCACACGGTCGACGCCCGTGACGCAGCCCTCGCCCTCGCGATCGACGCCCGGCACACCGACCGGCGGCCGTTCGCGGCGCCCACGACCCTGCGCGAGAGCCTGGTGGACCTGGAGAACGCCGCCCGCCGGGAGGGTGCATCGCTGTCGATCCTCGACGCCGGTGCCCGCTCGGATCTCGCGCGGGCGTCGGAACTGAGTACGGCGATCCGCGAGGGCGACGACGCCTACCGGCAGGAGCTGGCCTGGTGGACCGGTCGCGCGGAACCCGGCGACACCGGCGTTCCGGCATCCGCACTGCTCGACGACGAAGCCGCCGGGGACGTCGACGTTGCGCGTCGATTTCCCACGGGCGCAGGGAATTTGGACACCGTGCAGCCGAAGGTGGACGCGTCGGCGCTGGCGGTCCTGAGCACCCGGAGCGACGAACGGATCGACTGGCTGCGGGCCGGGGAGGCGATGTCTGCGGTGCTGCTCGAAGCCACCGCGGCGCACTTGGCGACGTGCCCGCTCACCCACGTGACGGAGATCGAGGCCAGCCGGGGCATCGTGCGCACGGCGACGGCACGGACCGGGGAGGTCGCAGGATTCCCTCAGGTGGTGATCCGGCTGGGGGCACGCAGCGCCCGCGGGCTGCCGACCACGTCGCGGCGTCCGGTCGACGAGGTCTTCGTCGACCGGAGCGGAGGGGCCGGATAGTCCCGGGCGGGCAGGTCAGTCGGACGGGTTGCGGTACATCTCGGCGAGTTCCCGGGCACGATCTCCCGGTGACCAGTCCACGTCGCGACCTTCCAGCTGGGCTTCGAGGACCTCGAATCCGGCGTGCCAGTCGGCACCGTGTGCGTAGGCAGAGTCCTCGTCCTCGACGGTGTGCGTGAGCGTCAGCCAGCAGCCGCCGGAACCGTCCGGCACCAGTTCCCAGTGCAGCACCTCGGCGTCCCACATGTATTCGAGAATGCGTCCGGGGTGCACGGCGATGACGGTGCCCGTGGCGGTGTGGTCGGCGGGCAGCCCGAGGCGCTCGGCCTGCTGCTCGGTGGCATGGAAGACGAGCTGGGCACCGGGGGTCAGATCCAGTTCCACTCGGGCCGGGAACCAGGCGCGCAGATACTCGGGGTCGGTGATGACCCGCCATACGCGGTCCGGGGGATGGGCGAAGGCATGCTGGAAGCGCAGGGCGACGCGACCGTCGTAGGTGCGCGAAACGATGCCGTTATCCATGGGGTCCTCCAAGACGTGAGCCCGCGCGATCAACGGGGTCCTGGTGTGCTGTGCCTCCATGCTGCCAGGTTTCGTGCGCTGACGAAGCGGGTCCGCCGACCTGTGTACGGATCGTCGAACTCCACCGCGCGGGCCAGCAGCTGCAGGGGGTTCGAATAGTCTTGGGGCGCAACGTCGTATGCGTTCGGGTAGAGGTTGTCGCCGAGGATCGGCAGACCGAGGGAATTCATGTGGACGCGCAGCTGGTGCGTCTTGCCGGTGCGTGGCAGCAGGCGGTAACGGCCCAGGCCGGCGTCCGTGTCGAGCAGCTCGACCCGGCTGAGGGCATTGACCTCGCCCGGCACCTCACGCGCCTGCAGCACGCCCCGTTCCTTGACGATGCGGCTGCGCACCTCCCGCGGAAACCGCATACCGGGCACGTGCCGCGCGACGGCCTCGTACTCCTTGTCCACCCGCCGCGCATCGAAGAGCGACTGGTAGGCCCGGCGCGCGCCGGCGTGGACGGTGAACACCAGCACGCCCGCCGTCAGCCTGTCGAGCCGGTGCGCCGGACTCAGTTCCGGCAGGTCGAGTTCGCGGCGCAACCGCACCAGCGCGGTCTCGGCCACCCACGACCCGCGCGGCGTCGTCGCCAGGAAATGCGGCTTGTCCACCACCAGCAGGTGCTCGTCGCGGTGCAGCACGTCGATCTCGAACGGCACCCGCTCCTCGACCGGCGAATCGCGGTACAGGTACACGAATCGGCCCGCCGCGTACGGGGTGTCCTCGGTGATCGCCGTGCCCGCGCCGTCGACGACCTCGCCGCCTGCGACCTTCTCCCGCACGCGTGCGACGTCGGCGGGGAACCGCGCCGACAGGAACTCCGCCACCGTCGCCCAGGAGCCGCCGTCGGGCAGCCGCAGGCGGGTCGGATTCAGGCCGTCGCGGACGGGCAGCGGAGCGCGGCGCACCCCCGCACGGTAACTGTTTCCGTCAACCGTCCGCGCAGCGACCGGGGTATGGCGACACTGGTGTCGGAACAACCGGGACGAGACTGAGGAGCGGGCAATGGACGATGCGCCGATCGTGGTCGGTATCGACGGATCGGCGCCCGCGCGCGCCGCGCTGCAGTGGGCAGCCGCCGAGGCCGCCGCCACGGACGTGCCGCTGCTGCTCGTCTCCAGCGCGAACGCCGGCGGAATCGGCGCCTCGTCGCCGTTCGTCGACGAACTGCGCTTCACCGCGCGACGGAACCTGGCGTCCGCCGCCGAGTCCGTGCAGCGGGAGCACCCGGACCTGTCCGTCCGCACCGAGCAGTCGAGTCTGGTGGCCGCACAGGCGCTGCTCGGGCACTCCGGCCGGGCACGGATGCTCGTCCTCGGCCGACGTGGGCTCGGCGAGTTCACCGGCGGTCTGGTCGGATCGGTGACCTCGGCGGTGGTCGCGCATGCACGCTGCCCCGTCGCGGTGATCCCCGGCCCCGACGAGGCCGGACGCGGTGCGGACGGTCCCGTCGTGGTCGGCGTCGACGGTTCGCGGGCGAGCCTGCACGCCCTCGACGTCGCTTTCGAGGCCGCCGACCGCTACGGGGCGCCGCTGGTGGCGGTGCACGCCTGGTCGGACCGTGACCTCGTCGACGTGGTGGCCGGCACGCCCGGAGCGACGTGGGACGACGTCGACCAGCAGGAGAGCGT
>NZ_AJFC01000147.1:0-972 GCF_000256505.1 Rhodococcus sp. P14
CGCGCGCAGGACTATCCGAACGTCGAGGTGGAACGGGTCGTGGTGCGGGACCGGCCCGTGCGCCACCTGCTCGAACGGGCGGAGAACGCCCGGTTGCTGGTCGTCGGCAGCCGCGGCCGCGGCGGCTTCGAGGGCATGCTGCTCGGCTCGACCAGCCGGGCACTGCTGCACACGACGCCGTGCCCGCTGCTCGTCGTCCGGCGCAGCTAGGGACTACTCCGGCCGGGGCTGCTCGTCCGGCGGCGGAGTGCGGCGGACGGGCAGGCCGAGGGCGCTGCGATCGCAGGCCCGCACCAGGTCGGTTGCCGTGACGATGCCGACGAGGCGGTCTCCCGACACGACGGCCACGAGGTCGAGCCCCGGCCGCAGCAGCACCCGGCTCGCGACCTCGGCGAGCGAGGCGTCGGCCGGTACTCGCGCCGCCGCGGGCAGCGGCCGGGCCCGGTCCGCGACGGTGACGACCGTGCGCTCGCCCTCCGGGACGGGGGTCAGGTCGGCCAGCGACACCACGCCGATGGGCCGGTTCCCGTCGTCGACCACAGGAAACACCCGGTGGTGCGTGCCGCGGGCCGCGACGGTGAGGAGCTGCGCCACGCTCGCACTCCCGGGTGCGGTCACCGGCGACGCCGTCATGACGTCACCGACCCGGGTGTCGCCGAGCTGGTGCCCCAGCGAGGCGTTCGCCAGCTCGGCGTTGGCTGCGGTCCGCAGGAACCAGCCGAGGAGCATCATCCACAGGCCGCCCGCGCTGCCGAGGGCGAGCGTCTCGGCGGCGCCGAGCACGATCAGCGCCAACCCCACCGCGCGGCCGGCGCGGGCGGCGCCGCTCGCGGCGGCGAGCCGGTCGCCGGTGCGGCGCCACAACACCGCCCGCACGACCCGCCCACCGTCCAGCGGCGCACCCGGCAGCAGGTTGAACACGGCGAGTACCAGGTTGGTCGCGCCCAGCCAGCCGATCGTCGCGGTCACCAG
>NZ_AJFC01000148.1:0-2923 GCF_000256505.1 Rhodococcus sp. P14
GCGCGATCCGCAGATCGGCCTTCGGGCTCGGCGGCTCGTCGCGCAGTTCGGACACCCCGCCGAGCAGCCACAGGGTGATCCCGTCCACCCCCACTCCGTAGCGGCCCGCCACCACCGAGTGCGCAAGCTCGTGGGCGAGCAGCGATACCAGCAGGCCCAGCGCCGCGGCGACGCCCGCGATCCAGAACTGCGTGGTGCTCGGACCGCTGATCCGCGCCGGCAGGATCGTCGCGGCCAGCAGCCACGACAGCAGCCCGAGCGTCGCGAGCAGCGACCAGTGGGCCCGGATCTCTATCCCCGCGACCCGGCCGAGCCGGACCGATCCGCGCAGCATCGTCAGACCCCCGGTCGGCAGATCATGGTCGGGCACGGCGCGTGGTGCAGCAGCGCCTGACTCGTCGAGCCCAGGAGCAGGCCGCCGAGCAGGCCCCGGCCGTGGCTGCCGACGACGCTCAGCTGGGCCCGTTTCGCCAGTCTCAGCAGCAGGTGCCGGGCGCCGATCTGCTCGACGATCTCGGTGACCGGCACGTCCGGGTACCGCTCGCGCTGCCCGGCGAGACACTCGGACAGCAAGGCCGTCTCTTCGGCCTCGACGACCGCCCAGTCGATCAGCTCCAGCGCCGCGGTGCGGTCCGCGACGTCGCCGGCGCCCCACGCGTGGGCGGCGAGGACGCCGACCCCGAGCGCCGCCGCCATGTCGAACGCAGCGGTGACCAGTGGGCCGGCGTCCGCGCTGCCGTCGATGCCGACCAGCACCGGCCGGCGGTCCGTGCCCGGTTCGGGTGCCGGATCGCCCCGCCAGAGGACGACCGGGCACGTGGACCGGTGGGCGACGCGCAGCGCGGTCGAACCGGCGAGCAGCGACCCGAGCGCACCCGAGCCGGTGGCGCCGAGCACCAGCATCCGGCTGCGGTCGCCGTGTTCGAGCAGCGCCAGATCGGCCGGGCCCGGGTGGACGGTCGTGACCACCTCGAGATGCGGGCGCTGCCGGCGCAGCTCGGCCGCGGTGTCGTCGAGCAGTTCGCGGCCCCACTCGGCGAGACGCTGGCTGTATTCGGCCCGCGCGCGCAGCGCGGCGTCACTGAAATAATTCCGGGGGCCGGGCAGCGCGTGGACGAGCTGCAGGTCCGTGCCGAGCCGCTCGGCGACGGCCGCGGCCCAGGTGGCGGCCTGTTTCGCGGCGTCCGAGCCGTCGATTCCGGCGGTGACGGGCGGCCTGCCGCGGTCGCTGCTCATTGCGTCTGCCTTTCGGTTCGGCTTTGCTCGATAACGATTATGTGCAAGCCTCGTACGGGCCGACGTGGACCTCTACCGTGTTGTTGCGTAACTGTCGGGGCCCCAGTTGTTGTTGATACATGATGTGCTGATGGAGCCTGGTGTGACTCATACTTCCAGAACCAAGGCCGGACCTCGGGGGGCTCGGGCGCTCGTCCGATTCCTGATCGCGGCGCTCGTGCTACCGCTCGCCGTGGCCTTCGCCGGCGCGGGCACCGCGTCGGCGGACCCGTACTCCCGCCTGCGGGAGCACTGGGTGCCCGCGCCGGGCGGCGTCGGCCAGATCAAGGTCCGTATCTGGCTGGCGAACAACGGCAGCAACAAGGCCATGTATCTGCTCGACGGTCTGCGCGCCACCGACGACGTGAGCGGGTGGGAGCACGAGACGAACGCCGCGTGGCTGTCCGACCACGGCGTCAACGTCGTGATGCCGGTGGGCGGCCAGTCCAGCTTCTACACGGACTGGTATGCGCCGAGCAACCTCAACGGTCAGCGTTACACCTACAAGTGGGAGTCCTTCCTCACCGAGAACCTGCCGGACTTCCTCGCCGGTACGTACGGCATCGACCGGTCCAGCAACGCCGTCGTGGGTCTGTCGATGGGCGGCAACGCGGCGCTGATTCTCGCGGCCTATCACCGGGACCAGTTCCGGTTCGCCGGCTCGATGTCCGGTTACCTGAACCTGTCCGCGCCGGGCATGCGTGAGGCGATCCGCCTGGCGATGCTCGACTCCGGTGGCTACAACGCCGACTCGATGTGGGGCCCGCCGTGGAACTCGGCGTGGCTGCGCAACGATCCGTTCGTCGCCGCGCCCAGCATGCGGGGGCTGCCGATGTGGATCTCCGCGGGCAGCGGCCTGCCCGGCCAGCACGATCGGCCGAACTCCGCGATCGGCGTGTTCAACACGGGCAACGCGATGGGACTCGAGGCGCTCGCCCTGGCGCAGAACCGCGCGTTCCAGGTGCGGTTGGCGACGTTGGGCATCAACTCCGCCCACTTCGACTTCCCGGCCGCCGGTACCCACACGTGGGGCTACTGGCAGGACCAGCTGTGGGCGATGCTGCCCATGATGAAGTCCTCCATCGGTGCCTGAACGGTTCTCCCCGCCGGCACCGGGCGCCCTGCAGGGCCGCGCCTTCGTGGTGACCGGGGCGAACAGTGGCCTCGGTGAGGCCACCGCCCGGGCCCTCGGCGCCGCCGGTGCCGACGTGGTGCTTGCGTGCCGGAACGTCGCCCGAGGTGAAGCGGTCGCGGCGGAGATCGGTCCCCGTGCGCAGGTGCGACGGCTCGATCTCGCCGACCTGGCGTCGGTGCGGGAGTTCGCGGCGGGCATCGAGACCGCCGACGTGCTCGTCAACAACGCGGGCGTGATGGCCGTGCCGCTGAGCCGCACGGCGGACGGTTTCGAGATGCAGATGGGCACCAACCACCTCGGGCACTTCGCGCTGACCGGGCTGCTGCTCGATCGGCTCACCGATCGGGTGGTGACGGTCTCGAGCACGAGTCACCGGTTCGGCCGGATCCACCTCGACGACCTGAACTGGGAGCGCCGGCGGCACTACAGCCGTTCCCTGGCGTACGCGGAGTCCAAGCTGGCGAACCTGATGTTCAGCCTCGAACTCGGCCGGCGGCTGGCGGCCGCCGGCTC
>NZ_AJFC01000149.1:0-4652 GCF_000256505.1 Rhodococcus sp. P14
GCCGCGCACCCGGGGTACGCGGCCACCGAGGTCGGCACGCACACCGGGACGTGGTTCGACCAGCTGTTCCGACTCGGGAAGAAGGTGCTCGGACGCACCCCCGCCGAGGGTGCGGAATCCGTCGTGGTCGCCGCCACCGATCCGGAGGTGACCGGCGGCTACATCGGACCGGACCGCTTCTTCGAGTTGTACGGCCCGCCGACCGTGGCCGCCTACAGCCGACACGCCGCGGATCCGGAGACCGCCCGGCGACTGTGGGAGCTGTCGGAGCAGCTCACGGGCGTGCGGTTCGACCTGTAGCGAACGGTGCCTGTAGCGAACGCGCCTGTAGCGAACGGCGCCGGACTGCGGCGTCGACGGGGACCCCGTGATGTCGTGACCCGTCGGGGTGGAAGGTCACGGTCCGGGGCCCCGCTGCGGCCGGCCGGGGCGCCGACCCGGGACGCGTTCCTTCCCCCGCGTACTCCGCTCACCGTAGGGTGGCCGACATGACGGCTTGGACCACACGCGACATCCCGAAGCAGGACGGCCGCACCTTCGTGGTGACCGGCGCGAACAGCGGGCTGGGCGCGGTGGCCGCCCGTGCCCTCGGGGCCGCGGGGGCGCGGGTGGTGCTGGCGTGCCGGAACGTGGCCGCGGGCGAGGCCGTCGCCCGGGAGATCGGGCCCGCCGCGCAGGTCCGGCGCCTCGATCTGGCCGACCTGGCGTCGGTGCGGGAGTTCGCAGCGGGTATCGACGAGGTCGACGTGCTGGTCAACAACGCAGGTGTGATGGCGGTGCCGCTGCGTCGCACCGTCGACGGATTCGAGATGCAGATCGGGACCAACCACCTCGGCCACTTCGCCCTCACCGACCTGCTCCTCGAACGCGTCACGGACCGCGTGGTGACGATGTCGAGCATCATGCACCGGATCGGTCGCATCGACCTCGACGACCTGAACTGGGTGTACCGCCGCTACGACCGGTGGCTGGCGTACGGGCAGTCGAAGCTGGCCAACCTGCTGTTCACCCAGGAGCTGCAGCGCAGGCTCACCGAGCGGCGGTCCGCGGTCGTGGCGGTGGCCGCCCACCCGGGGTACTCGTCGACGAACCTGCAGTCGCACACCGAGTCGATCCAGGACCTGTTCCTGGGCGTGGCGAACAAGCTGGTGGGGCAGTCCGCCCAGACCGGCGCGCTACCACTGCTGTATGCGGCCACCGCGCCCGGCGTCGAACCCGGCGGGTACTACGGGCCGGGCGGACTGTTCGAGATGCGCGGCAGTCCCGAGCGTGTCGAATCCAACTCCCGCTCGCACGACGAGGCTGTCGCCCGTGGGCTCTGGGAGCTGTCGGCGAAGCTGTGCGCGCCCGCCGGATAGCGGCAGCACGTCAGTCCGAGACGCGCCGGATGTAGAGCAACCGGTCGCCGGTCATGACCGTCTCCACCTCCGGGGACCCGACACGCAGCAGGCGGCCGTTGCGTTCGATGCCCAGGACGATATCCGGCAGGTGCCGCGGTGAGTCGCCGACCTCGTCGGCTTCGACGTCGCGTTCGGCGATCGCGAAGCCTTCCTCCGGAGTGAGCAGATCCTCGATCATTTCCACGACGTTCGGGGTGATGGTGGCGGCTCCGAGCAACCGGCCCGCCGTCTCGGACGAGATCACCACCGTGTCGGCGCCCGACTGGCGCAGCAGGTGGGTGTTCTCCGATTCGCGGATGGCCACGACGATCTTGGCGGCGGGGGCGAGTTCGCGGGCGGTGAGGGTGACGAGTACAGCGGAGTCGTCGCGGTTGGCGGCGACGACGATCGAGTTGCAGTGCGGCACCCCGGCCAGACGCAGCACATCCGATTTGGTCGCCGAGCCCTGCACGGTGACCAGGCCCCGGCCGTTGGCGGCGTCGAGCACCACCGGGTCGGTGTCGACGACGACGATGTCCGAGGGCGCGGCGCCGTCGCCGAGCATCGCATCGACCGCGGTGCGGCCCTTGGTGCCGTAGCCGACGACCACAGTGTGGTTGCGCACCCCGTGTCGCCAGCGTTGGATGCGGAAGGTTTGCCGGGAACTCTCGGTCAGGGCGGAGAGGGTGGTGCCGACCAGGATGATGAGGAAGAAGATCCGAAGCGGGGTGATGACCAGGACGTTGACCAGACGGGCCGCGGGCGTGATGGGAGTGATGTCGCCGTAGCCGGTGGTCGAGAGCGATACTGTCGCGTAGTAGATGCAGTCCAGCAGCGACAGCTCGTTGTCCTGGTTGTCGGAGTAGCCGTCGCGGTCCAGGTAGACGACGAGCACCACCAGGGTCAGGGCGATCAGGGCGTACCCGATTCGGCGCACGATCGCGCGGCCCGGACTGGTCTGCAACTGCGGCACCCGCAGGATGCCCACCAGTGTGAAATCGGGTCGCTCGGTCAGGGTGTCGGAGCGGCTGAACCGGGCCCGGAGCGTGCTACCGGGCACGGCCGGCTTCGTTCGGTGCCGCGGCCCGGCCGGGGGCCCGGGGGCGCCTGGTGCGCTGTCGGAGACATCGTCAGCAGCCTACGTCGTTCCGACGGCCGTCAGGTCAGTTCGCTGAAGCGTTCGGTGTTGCGGACCTGGCCGGAGACGATGATGGTGTCGCCCGGGGCGAGCACGGTGTCGGCGGTGGCGTAGGTGAAGCCTTCGCCGGGACGCTTGATCGCCACGACGGTGACACCGAAATCGGAGCGGACCGCGGTGTCGCCGAGGCGCCGGCCGATCGCGAATGCGGGCGGGGTGGTCTTGACCATCGCGAAACCGTCGTCGAACTCGATGTAGTCCATCATCCGGCCGCGGACCAGGTGGGCGACGCGCTTGCCCATGTCGTGTTCGGGCCGGACGACGTGGTGCACGCCGATCTGGCTGAGGATCTTCGCGTGCGCGTTGCTGATGGCCTTGGCCCACACGTTCGGCACCGCCATGTTGATCAACGCCGAGGCCGTCAGCAGGCTGGCCTCGAGGTCGGAACCGATGCCCACGACGGCGCGCCCGTACTCGTGCACCGAAAGTTGCCGCAGCGATTCCTCGTCGGTGGTGTCGGCGACCACGGCATGGGTCAGGCGGTGGGCGACCTTCTGCACGACCGCCTCGCTCGAGTCGATGCCGAGCACTTCCGTGCCCTGGGTCATCAACTCCAGCGCCAGTGACTTGCCGAAGCGGCCGAGTCCGAGCACGACCACGACGTCGGAGGCAGGTTTCCTAGCCAATGAAGGGCCTTTCGGTGGGAAGTTCGTAGCGCCGTCCGCGTTCGCGGGCGGCGAGGGCGCTGACCAGGGTGATCGAGCCGATCCGGCCGAGGTACATCAGCAGTACCAGGACGAGCTGTCCCCAGGCCGGAAGCTGAGCGGTGATTCCCGTGGACAGCCCGACCGTGGCGAACGCGGAGGTGACCTCGAACAGCAGCACGTCGAGATCGAATCCGGTGCCGGCGAGCAGGACGATGGTCGGCACCGCCACCAGACCGACGCCGATCAACGCTACCGACAGCGCCTGGCGCTGCACCCGGGTGTCGATGCGCCGGTCGAACACGGTCACCGAACGCTCACCACGGGCCTCGGCCGCGATGACGAACAGCAGCAGCACGAAGGTGGTCACCTTGATCCCGCCTGCGGTGCCGCCGCTGCCGCCGCCAATGAACATCAGCACGTCGGTCACGAGCAGCGTCGCGTCGTCCACCTGCGCGTAGTCGACGCTGTTGAACCCCGCCGTGCGGGGCATGACGCCCTGGAACGTGGCGACGAGCAACTTCTGGCCGAAGTGGTAGTGCTGCAGGGTGCGGGTCCATTCGAGGATCAGCACGAGCGCGGGTCCCACCACCAGCAGCACCGCGGTGACGGTCACGGTCAGCCGGGTGTGCAGGCTCCATCGAGTGCTGCGGCCCCGTACGTGCCGGGTCACTTCGAACAGGACCGGGAACCCGATTCCGCCGAGGATCACCGCGACCATGAGCGGCACACAGATCCAGGGATCTTCGGCGAAGCCGATCATGTTGTCGCTGTAGAGGGCGAAGCCGGCGTTGTTGAACGCCGAGACGGAGTGGAACACCCCCAGCCACACCGCCCGCAGGGGTGGTTCCTCGTAGCCGAGCGCGAACCGCGCTGCGAGCGCCACCGCAGTGACCGCTTCGATGAGCACGCTCATCCGCACGACGCCGACGACGACCGAGCGGACGTCGCCGAGTCCGGATGCACGCGCCTCGGCGGCGGTGTTCAGTCGGGCCTTGAGGCCGATCCGGTTCGCGAGCAGCAGGCCCACGAGCGAAGCCATGGTCATGATCCCGAACCCCCCGGCCTGGATCAGGGCGAGGATGACGCCCTGGCCGAAACCGGACCAGTGGGTGGGCGTGTCGACGACGACCAGCCCGGTCAGGCACATCGCCGAGGTGGCGGTGAACAGGGCGTCGACGACGGAGGCCGTGGCGTCGGGCCGGCGCGCCGCGGGGGTGAGGAGCGCGGCCGTGCCGACGGCGATCGCCGCGGCGAAGCTCAGCGCCACGACCCTGACCGGGGTCAGGGTCGCCCGCGCTGCCAGTCGCCGCAGCAGGGACGGCGCGGATGCGCCGGCGGGTGTTCTCACCCGGAGGAGACTAGACCCGCTCCGGGTCGCCGGGGAACCGGGTAGAGATGACCGGCATGCAGCCCTCGAGAATGGTCGCG
>NZ_AJFC01000150.1:0-5155 GCF_000256505.1 Rhodococcus sp. P14
ACCCGTCCCGGGACCGGCGTGGCGCCGCCTCGCGTTCGTCCTGACCGCCGGCGAGCAGGCCGCTGACCCGTTCGCCCGCGGAGTCCAGGGCGCCTCTCGTCTTGTGCGCGGCGGCCTTCTCGGTGAGTTTCCCGGCCGGGCCGCCGACGATGTCCGTCAGGCCTTTCGGCTCGGTGGTGGAGATCTCGAGCCTGTTGACCGCCTCGGCGAAACGCAGGTAGGTGTCCACGCTCGCCACCACCACCCGGGCGTCGATGGTGATGATCTCGATGCCCACGAGCGAGACGCGGACGAATGCGTCGATGACGAGGCCCTTGTCGAGAATGGTGTCGATGACGTCGGCGAGGCCGGACGAGTTCGGCCTCGCCATCGTGCCGCCGCCTCCGCCTCCGGATTGGATGGTCATGATCCGCGCTCCTTGCTGTCGCTCGGCGGTTCGCGTGCCGCCGGCCGCGCGGGGAGAGCACTCGTGGGGCGGTGCGCGTACAAGGGCTATAGCCGCGCACCCCCCGGTCGAAACCCGCCCGTCGACGGAAGCGCGGTCAAAGTCGAGCAAAACAGATACCGTTCGACCGGTTTGTTGATAGCGTCGTCGCAGGCCGGATCCGGGAGCCCGGCCTCGACGTCTCCGCGTCGTCCGGGATTGGACGAGGGGTAGTCCGGGACGATGCGGAGACGTCACGGCGTCCGGCGCAGCACGTGCGCCTCTTGTGCGGAGATGGCAGGGTTACCGCACACGCGGGACGTTTCGGCGCCACGATGGGGGAATGCAGGTGATGAGCCTTCCCGAGGCGCTGTTCGTACTGCTCGAAACTCCGTCGCGTCCACTGCACCTCGGTGCTCTCGTATTGTTCGAACCGCCGCCGGAGGCCGGGGACGATCACGCCCGCCGCATGTACGAGATCCTGCTCACCCACGACGAGGTGGCGGACCCGCTGCGGCGGCGTCCCGTCCGGACCCTGCGCGGAGCCGGCTACCCGTTGTGGTCGCGTCCCGAGAACGTCGACCTGGGATTCCACGTGCGCCACACCGCCGTTCCCGGCTCGGGTTCGATGACCGACCTGCTGGCCCTCGTCTCCCGGATCCACGGGTCCCCACTCGACCCGCTCCGCCCGATGTGGGAGGTGTACGTCATCGAGGGACTCGACGACGGGCGCACCGCGATGTACGCGAAGATCCATCTGTCCCTCGCCGACGGTCCGGCCGGCCTGCGCCTGCTGCACCGGAGCATGTCCACCGACCCCGAGGCCTGCGACTGTCCCGCCCCGTGGAGCCCGGAGGTGGTCGCCCCCCGGGCTCGGCTGTCGACACTGCCCACGTCGTGGCTGCGCGCCGGGCTGCGGGCGGGCACGGAAGTGTTCGCGATGACCCCGGAGATCGGCAGGCTGGTCACCGACGGCGTGCGCCGGCACCGGGTGGCGCTGCCGTGGCAGACACCGCCCACGATCTTCAACGTCGCGGTGGGCCGGGGCCGGACCTTCGCGGCGCGTTCCTGGCAGATCGAGCGGCTCCACGCGGTCGCGACCGCGTCCGGCACCACGATCGACGCCGCCGCGCTCACGATGTGCGCCGGCGGCTTGCGCGCCTATCTGTCCGAGCGGTACGCGCTCCCGGAGTCACCGCTGACCGCGATGCTCCCGGTGCCGATGAACCTCGGTGGGGCCGCGGTCGGCCCCGGCGGTCGTGAGCCCGGCGTGGGAGCGATGGTGATCGGCCTGGCCACCGACGAACCCGATCCCGCGGTGCGGCTCGCCCGGATCGCCGACTCGCTCGTCCACACCGACCGGGTGGTCACCGCGCTCAGCGGAACCCAGTTCCTGATGCTCAGCGCGCTGTCGCTGAGCCCGCTCGCGCTCGAGCCGGTGCGGCGGTTCGTCGACGAGATCCCGCCGCCGTTCAACGTGCTGATCTCGTATCTTCCCGGGCCCGCGCGCACCCGTTACTGGAACGGTGCGCGGCTGACCGGCATCTACCCCGTGCCTGCGGTGCTGAACGGACAGGCGCTGGGCATCACCCTCATGGGGAACGACGGCCGGCTCGATCTCGGGGTGGTCGGCGACCGTCATGCCGTGCCCGCCCTCGACCGGCTGGGCGAACTCCTCGAGGGCGCACTCAGCGAACTGGAGAGCGCTGTGGGTACCCGGCCGCGGTGAAGCCGACCGGCTCGACGGGGTGCCCGCCCCTGCCGATCTGCCCGAGCAGGTCCAGGGTGCGCAGATAGCGACGGACGAGATCGCCGGCCGACAGATCCGACTCCGCGGCCTCACGCAGGGCCGCGGACACCCCGTCGCCCCGGGCCCACCGGTGGATCGCCCGCATCGCCACCGGGTCCGGTTCGGGGCCCTCGGGCAGGCCGTGCCGGCGCTCGGCGTCCGACACCTCCCGCCACAGCCGGACCGTCGCGCGGTAGGCGGCGTCGACGCCGGCCGTGAGGGCCCCGCCACCGGGAGCCGGACGGCGCGCTTCGCCGAGCACGCTCGACACGACGGCGGCCAGCTCCGCCGGATCCAGGCCCGCCCACACGCCGGTCCGCAGACACTCGGCGACGAGAAGGTCGCTGCCGCAATAGATCCGGCCCAGGATCCGGCCGTGGTCGGTGACCACCGCCTCGCCGGAATACGGATCGGACAGCAGGTATCCGCGTTCGTCGAGCAGGCCGAGGACTCGGTCGAACGTGCCCACCAGCCGACCGGTGGCGGCGGCGACCTGTCCGCGCAGCACCTCGGTGTCGGCGGCCAGTGCCCGCCGGCGCTCGGCGACGGCGATCAGGCGTTCCCGATCGGGGTACCGGTGACCGGGGTGCGAACGCACGGCCCGCGCGAGCGCGGTCACCGCGTCGGCGGTTCCGGTGGTACGCGCGACGGCCAACCGCTCCCGCAACTGCTGGTACTCGGCGAAACCCTCGGCGTCCCCGAGTTCGGCGTCGAGCAGACGCAGCGTCGCGGCGTTCGTCGTCGCGGCGGAGGCGAGCGCGGCCACCGAATGCTCCGCCTGGAACTGGGCGAAGGACCGTCCGAGCAGGTCCCGGGCTCCGGCGACCCCGAGCCTGTCGACGAGGTTGACGGCCGTGTTGTAGCCCACCCGCAGCGAGCTGTTCAGCGGATAGGTGCGGGTGGAGGCGAGTCCGGCGACGGTGGCCGGCTGCACCTCCGGACTCCACAGCACGACCGCGTGACCCTCCCGGTCGACGCCGCGACGACCGGCCCGTCCCGTCAACTGGGTGTACTCGCCGGCGGTGAGCCGGACCGGTCCGGCGGCGGTGTGCTTGACGAGGCGTTCGAGCACGACGGTCCGGGCAGGCATGTTGACGCCCACGGCGAGGGTCTCCGTGGCGAAGACGATCCGGACGAGGCCGAGGCCGAACAGTTCCTCCACGGCGTGCCGGAAGACCGGCACCATGCCCGCGTGGTGGGCGGCGAAGCCACGCTCGAGTCCGTCGAGCCAGTCGGCGAATCCGAGCGCATCGAGGTCGGCGGGGGAGACCCCGGCCGTGTGCCGATCGACGATGCGGCGGATGCGGGTGACGTCGGCGGCCTCGGTGAGCCGCAACGACGAACGCAGGCATTCGGCGACGGCCTCGTCGCAGCCGCTGCGGCTGAAGCGGAACCAGATCGCCGGCAGCAGCGACTCGGCTTCGAGCCGCGCGACGAGTTCGGGCCGGTCGACGCCGGCCGGGCCGGGTGTGGCGGAGCGGCGACGCCGGCGCCGGGACGGAACCGCGGGGGCGGCGTCGACGAGCTGGCGGTGCGCGACGTACCGCACGAGATTCTCGTCGATCGCCCCGGTGGTGGGGGAGAACAGGTCGAACAGCCGTCCACCGGCGAGCACGTGCTGGTGCAGCGGCACCGGCCGGGTCTCCTCGACGACGACGGTGGTCGCTCCGCGGACGAGGCCCAGCCACGCGCCGAACTCCTCGGCGTTGCTGACCGTCGCCGACAGGCTCACCAGCCGCACGGGGGCGGGGAGGTAGAGGATGGCCTCCTCCCACACCGCCCCGCGTTCACGGTCGGCGAGGAAGTGCACCTCGTCCATCACGACGTGGGTGAGCCCGTCGAGCAGGGGCGAGCGGCCGTGCAGCATGCTGCGCAGCACCTCGGTGGTCATCACCACGACGGGTGCGTGCGGGTCGAGGGAGACGTCGCCCGTGAGCAGCCCCACCTGCTCGTCCCCGAGCCGCGCGACCAGATCGGCGTACTTCTGGTTGCTCAGGGCCTTGATCGGGGTGGTGTAGAAGCACTTGCCGCCTGCGGCGCGCGCGAGGTGGACGGCGAACTCGCCGACGACCGTCTTGCCGGCTCCGGTGGGAGCGCACACGAGCACGTCCCGATCCTCGTCGAGGGCGCGGCAGGCGCGGACCTGGAAGTCGTCGAGGGTGAATCCGAGTCCCGCGGTGAACTGCGCGAGCCGCGGCCCGTCCTGCCTGCACACGCACTCCACGCTACGCGCGCCCGACGGTGGGCCGCGCGGGTGTCAGTCCTCGGTGACCTCGAGCTCGACCTCGATGTTGCCGCGGGTGGCGTTCGAGTACGGGCACACTTGGTGGGCCTTGTCGGTCAGTTCGAGGGCCTGGGCGCGCGGCACGTGGGGGAGGGACACCTCGAGGGTGACCTTCAGGCCGAAGCCGCCGCCGTCGGTGCGGCCGATGCCCACGCGTGCCCCGACCGCCGAGTCGGCGACGTCGGCCTTGTCCTGCCGGGCGACGAGCTGCAGCGCCGAGTGGAAGCACGCCGCGTACCCGGCGGCGAAGAGCTGTTCGGGGTTGGTGCCCTTGCCGTCGCCACCCATCTCGGTGGGGACGGACAGGTTCACGTCGACCTTGCCGTCCGAGGTGCGGGCGCGGCCGTTGCGGCCCTCCCCGGTGGCGAGGGCTTCGGCGGTGTAGAGCACGTGCATGTGTTTCTCCTGTCGGTGGTGTGGGTCAGTCGGCCCGGCGGTGTGTGTCGTCGGTGATGCCGTGCAGGGCGGCGGTCAGGCGGTGGAGCGTGTCGCGCAGGCCGGCGAGTTCGCCGGTGTCGAGACCGATGGCGCAGGCCAGCCGCGCCGGAATGTCCTCTGCCTGTGAGCGCAGCGCGCTCCCGGCGTCGGTGAGGTGGATGCGCACGCGGCGCTCGTCCGTGCTCTGCCGGCGGCGTTCGACGAGACCGGCGGGCCCCAG